>JBJERB010000047.1:42933-58472 GCA_051882055.1 Oscillospiraceae bacterium | reverse complement strand
CAAGAGCTTTGCTTCAGGCTAACGAAGAATTCCGTCCTCTTCTCAAGAAGGAAGGTTTCCTCACTCGTGACCCAAGAATGAAGGAAAGAAAGAAGTACGGCTTGAAAGCAGCTCGTCGTGCTCCACAGTTCTCAAAGAGATAATTATTACTATTATCAACTCCTCGGAAACCAGTATTCCGGGGAGTTTTTTATATGAAAATATGCCAAGCCGATGCATCAAGTAACGCTCTGCCCTTTCTTGACAAAGAACTCTATGTAATGTATAATAATTTTTATAAATATTTTTTGTAAAAGGAAATCCCCTATGGAACATAGTCATAAAATGAAGCAGATAAAAGTTTTTGCGTCTGTACTTTTAGTTTTGTGCGTCGGTATTGTGTGTGTGATAATTGGCAAAAAAATATTTGATCAATTTAACCACCATGAAACCATCGTGTATAGCAATTCGTCTGTTGCCGATAACGAAAATTCAGAATTGTATAATACCAAACCTGTGTCAGACGCCTATCTTTCAGGTGACACTTCCCGACTTTCAGATTTGGATAAAAAAATATATGATAAAGCTGTGGAAATACTGGATAAAATAATCACAGATGAAATGTCACTATATGAAAAAGAACTTGCAATACACGACTATATTGTCACAAATACAACCTATGACGTAAATAAACTCGGAGTGTTTCAAGACTATAATGAGAATTCCGATAATCCATATGGAACACTTGTAAACGGTAAGGCAATATGCTGGGGTTACACTTCTACTTTTAAAATGTTTATGGATATGCTGGAAATTCCCAATATTGTGGTGTTTGCTCAGGATTCTGATAACGACGATCACGCATGGAATATGGTTCAGTTGGATAATGAATGGTACTATGTTGACGTAACATGGGATGACCCTACACCTGATGAAGAAAACAGACCGGCTTTGCATAAGTATTTTAATGTCACAGAAGAATTTTTAAAAAATAACAGACACATTTGGGACAGCACTAATCTTCCCGAAGCGGACAGTACAACATATTCATATGAAAATATGACGCAGAAAAGTAGTCAGGAGTCAGCTTATGAAATTCAGACCTTGTATTGATATACATAACGGAAATGTAAAACAAATTGTGGGCGGTTCTCTGTCCGATGAAAACAACGCTGCCAAAGAAAATTTTGTATCTGTATATGACGGAAAATTTTACGGCGAATTGTATAAAAAACATGGGCTATACGGAGGACATATAATACTCCTGAATCCTTGCGGAACGGATTTTTATTATCAGGACTGTGAACAGGCTTTTTCAGCCCTCTCCGCTTTTGAAGGCGGACTCCAGATAGGCGGAGGAATCAATCCAGAAAATGCACCTTTGTTCCTTGATAAAGGTGCAAGTCATGTTATCGTAACAAGCTATGTTTTCAAAGACGGACAGATAAATTATGATAATCTGATTGAAATGGTCAGAACAGTTGGCAAAAATAAATTGGTTTTAGATTTGTCATGCAGACAGCGTAACGGTAAATACTATATCGTTACCGATAGATGGCAGAAATTCACCAATGTAGAATTGAATGAAAAAACATTGGATATGCTTTCAAAGTATTGCAGTGAATTTCTAATTCATGCAGTAGATGTAGAGGGAAAAGCCTCCGGTATTGAAGAAAATCTGGTTTCAATTATAGGCGATAAATGCAAAATTCCCGTTACTTATGCAGGAGGTATTTCAAGCCTTGAAGATTTGCAAAAGCTCAAAAAGCTCGGAAAATCCAAACTTGATTTTACCATAGGAAGTGCATTGGATATCTTCGGTGGAAATTTAAAATTTGAGGATATTGCAAATTTTAAATAAAATCCACAATAAATTTATTAATATATGTATGAATTTGTAGAAAAAAACTTTGCATTTGAAACATATATATGGTATAATTATATATTGATACCCCAAGTCTGAAAGGATGAGAAATATATGGCTAAAATCAATGTTGCAGTTATATTCGGCGGAAAATCAAATGAACATGATGTTTCCGTAGTATCGGCGACACATGTTATAAAAAGTATACCAAAGGATAAGTATAATGTTATTTGTATAGGTATTACAAAAAAAGGACACTGGCTTAAATTCATAGGCGATATAGATGATATTTCATCCGGAAAATGGGAGAAGCATCCCGATAACGTACCGTGTATATTAAGTCCGGATCCTCTTCATAAAGGCTTCCTTTCATTTGATGCTGACGGTACGGTTTCGCAAATAAAAGTAGACTGTATCTTCCCTGTGCTTCATGGAAAGAATGGCGAAGACGGAACAATACAAGGTCTGTTTGACCTTGCTGAAATTCCTTATGTCGGCTGTGATCTGATATCATCAGCAAACTGTATGGATAAAGAACTTACTCATACAATTCTTGAAGCAAATGGCATAAAAACCGCGAATTGGGTCGCAATGCTTGAATCTGAACTGGATTCAATAAATGATAAATGCGATGAAATGGAAAATAAATTTACATATCCAATGTTCGTTAAGCCTGCCAACTGCGGTTCTTCCGTTGGTATTTCAAAGGTAAAGAATAAAGACGAGCTTAAAGCAGGTATAAAAACTGCTTTTTCCCATGATAAAAAAGTTATTGTGGAACAAAATATAACAGGAATCGAATGTGAAGTCGCAGTTATGGGCAACAGTAAACCCTTTGCCTCCACCGTAGGAGAAATTCAGGCAGCAAACGATTTTTATGATTATGAAGCTAAATACGAAAACGCAGACTCAAAAACAATAATACCTGCCCGTTTCAGCGAAGATACTATACAAGCTATCCGTGAAACTGCTGTAAAAGCATATAAAGCTATGGGCTGCTGCGGACTTGCAAGAGTTGACTTTTTCCTGTGTGAAGGAGATAAAATAATTTTGAATGAAATTAATACTCTCCCCGGCCATACACCTATAAGCATGTATCCTCAGCTAATGGCTTATGAAGGTATTTCTTTTGAAGAACAGGAAGATAAACTAATAAAACTGGCTCTTGAACGTGCGGGGGTAGATTATGAATAACAACGCTATCGGCGTTTTTGATTCCGGCGTCGGAGGTTTAACTTGCGTTAAAGAACTTATAAAGCTCCTTCCCAACGAAAATATAGTGTATTTGGGAGATACGGCAAGAGTACCTTACGGAACACGAAGTAAAGAAAAAATAGCCGAATACGGAAGACAGGATATCGCCTTTCTTGAACAGCATAATGTTAAAATAGTGCTTGTAGCCTGTGGAACAGTATCTTCTGTCTTGATGACCACTCCCCTATTTGAGGGTACTTCTATCAAGGATTACAGCGGCGTTTTACAGCCTACTGTTCATGCTGCCTGTGGTTATACAAGAAATAATAAAATCGGAGTTATCGGTACTCCGGCAACAATAAAAAGCGGAGCATACGGAAAAGCTATACGAGCTGTAAGACCGGATATAAAAGTTGTAGGAAAAGCATGTCCCATGTTTGTACCACTTGTTGAAAACGGATATACCGCAAAAGACTGTCAGGTCACAAGACTGATTGCGGAAGAATATCTTGAAGTTATGAAACGTGAACAGGTGGATACACTTATCATGGGCTGTACCCACTATCCCATGCTTAAAGATATAATCGGCGATATTATGGGAGAAGGTGTAAAGCTTATTTCTTCCGGCGGCGAGCTTGCCAAATACGCAAAGAATGTTTTAACTTTCAACGACTGCCTTTCAAACCGAACAGAAAAAGGACATCTTGAACTGTATTGTACCGACAGCGTAGAACTGTTTTCTGAAAATGTAAAATCTTTTTTGGGAGAAAATATAAACGGGGAAATATTTAAGTGTAATTTGTTTTAGAATAAGAAATGAAAGGAATGGACTTTTTTGATAAAGGATAATGCTACAATTTCTCTCATAAGCACACAATCCGACGGACAAAATTCCGATCAGTCCGAAATGATTACTCAAGGACATTTTGAAAAAAAAGACGACCGATTTGTAATATCCTATAAGGAAACCGAAGCCACCGGATTTGACGGCTCATTTACAGAGCTTTCAATCTACGGAAATAAAAAAATCGTATTAAACCGTACGGGAGATTTTATGTCCAACCTTATAGTTGAAACGGGTAAAAAGCATTACTGCCAGTATGGAACTCCATACGGAGAAATAGTGGTTGGAGTAAATTCCAAAGAAATTAATTCTGAGCTTGACGAAAAAGGCGGCAGAGTCAATTTTAAATATGTAATAGATGTTAATTCAAGCTATGTGGGAGATTTTGACGTTACAATAGATGTAAAACAGCAATAAATCATAGTTTTTTCATACAAAATTAAGATATATAAGAAAAGCTGTAATCTTGGAATTTAGATATTTCAAAACAGCGAAAGGAGGATGTGCTCCGAAACGGGGCATTAAAATAATTATGACAAACCTAATCAAAGACGCTTCCCAGCAAGTCAGAGAGCTTATAATGAAAGCTTTGGGCGAATGTATTGCAGAAAACATATTCCCTGCCGAGCCTATACCGTCTTTCAATGTGGAAATTCCGGCAGATCCCAAAAACGGCGATATGTCCACAAATGCCGCCATGGTATGTGCAAGAGCTTTCCATACCGCTCCGAGAAAAATTGCAGAAGCTTTGTGCGAAAAGATTTATCTTAACGGCTCTTATTTTGACAAATGCGAAGTAGCAGGAGCCGGATTTATTAATTTTTTCTTTTCTCCTCAATGGTTTTCACAAGTTGTGTCCTCTGTAATTTCTGACGGAGAAGATTACGGCAAATCTGATTTCGGAGAGAATAAAAAGGTTCTTGTTGAATTTGTATCTGCAAATCCCACAGGTCCTATGCATATAGGAAACGCCCGTGGCGGAGCAATCGGTGACTGTTTGTCCGCAGTACTTGAAAAAGCAGGATACAATGTATCAAGAGAATTCTATGTAAACGATGCAGGAAATCAAATTGAAAAATTCAAAACTTCTCTTGAAGTTCGTTATCTTCAGATTTTCAAGCCCGAAACTGAGATGCCGGAAGACGCTTATTTAGGCGAAGATATTATCAACCATGCCAAAAACTTTGCTCAAATTCATGGAGATAAATATGTTAATGCAGATTCAGAGCAACGCCGTCAGGCACTTTGTGATTACGCTCTTCCCATAAACATTCAGACTCTTGAAAATGATTTAGGTAAATACAGAATAACCTATGATAAATGGTTCAGAGAAAGCACACTTCACAACGACGGTTCGGTTGATGACATTATTGAAAAGCTGAAAGCAAGCGGTTACACATACGAACAGGAGGGAGCTTTATGGTTTAAATCCTCTGAGTTGGGAGACGAAAAAGACCGTGTACTTGTAAGGGCTAACGGAATTCCCACATATTTTGTTCCCGACATTGCTTATCACTACAACAAACTGGTTACACGAGGATATGACATCGCTATTGATGTACTTGGTGCTGACCATCACGGATACATTCCACGAATGAAAGCAGCTCTCACTGCCCTTGGGGTAGACTCCGGAAAACTGGATATTGTTATAATGCAGATGGTAAACCTTGTCCGCAACGGCGAAAAGTACAAGCTGTCGAAGCGTTCCGGAAAAGCGATTACTCTTTCAACGCTTCTTGATGAAATCCCCATTGATGCTGCAAGATTCTTCTTTAATCTCAGAGAACCGGATTCTCATTTTGATTTTGATCTTGATTTAGCAGTTTCACAGACTTCGCAAAATCCTGTATATTATGTTCAGTATGCTCACGCCAGAATCTGTTCGGTTCTTCGCAAAATGAATGACGAAGGAATAGAAATCAAGGCTCCCACACAAGATATTCTTGAAAAGCTGACTGCTCCCGAAGAAAAGGAAATTATAAAATATATGGCTACTCTTCCCAATGTCATAATCGAATCGGCAAAGAATCATGACCCTGCAAGAATCACAAGATATGTAATTGATCTTGCCACAATGTATCATAAATTCTACACAAACTGCCGAATTATCGGAGAAGAAGAATCAATAATGCAGGCAAGACTTTCTCTTTCCCTTGCAGTTAAACAGGTAATCAAAAACATTCTGGACATGCTTAAAATAACCTGTCCTGAATCAATGTAAAACAATCCCTCGGCTAAACCGAGGGATTGTTTACATTTAGAACAAATATTCCACGTGAAACATTTACAGCATTACATAAAAACAGCCCTCTTTAAGAGGGCTATTACTTTATTATTTGAAATATTTAACGCCGTTTTCAAAGATTTGCTGATCTTTAACACCGGGTACGTTTTTACAGATATCATTACCCTTACGTTCAGAATGTCCCATCTTTCCAAGAACTCTTCCGTCAGGAGATGTAATACCCTCAATAGCGTCAATAGAGGTATTAGGATTACAGTGAATATCAAGAGTAGGATTACCCTTGAAATCAACATACTGAGTTGCAATCTGTCCGTTTTCGGCAAGTCTTGAAATTTCTTCGGCTGTTGCAACAAAGCGTCCTTCACCGTGAGAAATAGCAACGCTATGAATATCTCCCACATTTGACGATGCCAGCCAAGGAGATTTATTTGAAGCGATCCTTGTGTTAACCATTTTAGACTGGTGACGTGCAATAGTATTAAATGTCAGCGTCGGTGAATCGTTTCTCATATCAACGATTTCTCCGTAAGGCACAAGACCCAACTTAACAAGAGCCTGGAATCCGTTACAAATACCCAGCATAAGTCCGTCACGGTTTTTCAAAAGATTATGAATCGCATCTGTAAGGCGAGGATTTCTCAGGAATGATACAATAAATTTACCGCTTCCGTCAGGCTCGTCGCCCCCGCTGAATCCGCCCGGCAGCATAACAATCTGAGAATCGTTGATTTTCTTTTCCATAATCTTCACAGATTCTTCAATCATTTGTGCATTGAGGTTTCTGACAACGAAAATATCAGCCTCTGCTCCTGCTTTTTCAAATGCTCTTGCGGTATCATACTCACAGTTTGTACCCGGGAAAACAGGAATAAGCACCTTTGGCTTTGCAACTTTAATTGCCGGAGATACTCTGTTTTCAGCATTATAGCTATATGTTTTAGGTGTATATTCCGGTTCTTTTATTTTAGCCGGGAAAACAGGTTCAAGCTTATTCTCCCAAAGGTTCTGAAGCTTATTCAGGTCTATTGTATACTTATCATTAGCAACTGTATATTCTTCGGTGGTAATACCGATCACTCTTTCATCGGTTTCAACGCCCTCGGCAAGCTCAATTACGAAGCTGCCATAGCATGGGCGGAAAAGCTCCTGAGGAGTAACAGATGAAATAAATCTAAATCCGATTTTATTTCCGAATGACATCTTAGTTACAGCCTCGGACACACCTCCGTAGGATACTGACCAGCAAGACAATACTTTTCCGTCGGCAATAAGTTTTTCTACCTTTTCAAATACATTTTTCAACGATTCAAAATCAACAACATTATTTTCATCATATCTCGGTTTAATAAGAATTACTTCAGAGCTTGATTTCTTAAACTCCTGTGAAACAATATTATTTGTTTTTGCGGTGGACACTGCAAATGAAACAAGAGTAGGAGGAACATCGATTTCCTCAAAGGTACCGGACATTGAGTCCTTACCTCCGATAGAGCCGCAGCCAAGCTCGATCTGAGCTTTATATGCTCCCAGCAAAGCAGAGAAAGGTTTACCCCAACGATATGGATTATTCTGGGTCCTCTCAAAGTACTCCTGGAAAGTGAGCCAGCAATGTTCATACGTACCACCTGTTGCAACAACCTTTGCAACAGATTCAACTACTGCGGAAATGGCACCATGATAAGGACTCTGAGAAGACAGATAAGGATTGAATCCCCAGCCCATAATTGAAGCTGTATTTGTTTCGCCTTTAAGCACAGGTATTTTTGCAGCCATAGCCTGTGTAGGCGTATTCTGATATTTACCGCCGTAAGGCATAAGCACCGTACCGGCACCGATAGTTGAATCGAATCTTTCAACAAGACCTTTCTGAGAGCATATATTCAGATTTGAAATCATTGCTTCCCATCTGTCCGGAGTATCCTCTCCTACTTCCTCGTTGCCCATAATCGGCATTTCAACAGAAACATCTGTATGCTTTTCAGCACCGTTTGAATTCAAAAATTCACGGGACAAATCAACAATCTGAACTCCGTTCCAATTCATTTTAAGTCTTGGTTCTTCGGTTACTCTTGCAACCAAAGTAGCCTCAAGGTTTTCCTTAGCAGCTTCAGACATAAACTTTTCAACATCGGATTTTGCAATTACAACTGCCATTCTCTCCTGAGATTCGGAAATAGCAAGCTCAGTTCCGTCAAGTCCGTCATATTTTTTTGGTACTGCGTCAAGGTTTATTACAAGACCGTCAGTCAATTCTCCGATAGCCACCGAAACGCCGCCTGCACCAAAGTCATTACAACGCTTTATCATAGCAGTAACTTCCGGATTTCTGAACAATCTCTGCAATTTTCTTTCCTCAGGAGCATTACCCTTCTGTACCTCAGCTCCACAGGTTTCAAGCGAGTGCAAAGTATGAGATTTTGAAGAGCCGGTAGCTCCGCCGCAGCCGTCACGTCCCGTTCTTCCGCCGAGGAGGATTACCACATCCTCCGGTGCAGGTCTTTCTCGTCTTACATTTGATGCAGGTGCTGCACCTACAACTGCACCTATCTCCATTCTCTTAGCCACATATCCGGGATGATATATCTCGGACACATGACCTGTGGCAAGACCGATCTGATTACCGTATGAAGAATATCCGTTTGCGGCACCCACAACGATTTTTCTCTGAGGAAGCTTACCTGTAATGGTATCCTCGACAGGAACAAGAGGATTTCCCGCACCTGTGACTCTCATAGCCTGATAAACATAGGAACGTCCGGACAGAGGGTCACGGATAGCTCCTCCCAGACATGTAGCGGCACCTCCGAAAGGTTCAATTTCAGTAGGATGGTTATGGGTTTCATTTTTAAACATAAGAAGCCAATCTTCATCGACACCGTCAACATCAACTTTAATTTTTACAGAGCATGCATTAATCTCTTCGCTCTCGTCAAGATCATTAAGCAAGCCTTGTTTTTTCAGCTCTTTAGCCCCGATAACTGCCAGATCCATAAGTGTGATAGGTTTATCGGTTCTTCCCTCGTAAAGATCCTTTCTGGAATTTAAATAATCTTCATATGTTGCTGCAATATAATCAGCTTTTATATCCACATTATCTATAATTGTAGAAAAAGTTGTATGGCGGCAATGGTCAGACCAATAAGTATCAATCATTCGTATTTCGGTAATTGTAGGATTTCTTTTTTCAGTATCTCTGAAATAAGCCTGACAGAATTTAATATCGTCAAAATCCATGGCTAGTCCCATATTTACTATAGTTTCTTTGAGTTCCTCATCTGTTGAGTATATAAAGCCCTCCACAGTATCCACTTGTGTAGGAATTTCATATTTTATATCCAAAGTATCAAAGGTATCAAGGGATGCTTCTCTTGATTCAACAGGGTTTATCATATATGCTTTTATTGCATTAAGCTCATCATCTGTCAGATTGCCTTTAACAATATATATTCTTGCTGATTTAACGGCAGGTCTTTTACCGCCAGTCAGCAGTGAAATACACTGGGAACAGGAATCTGCACGCTGATCAAACTGTCCCGGAAGATACTCAACAGCAAACACAAATTCATCTGACATAACTTCAGGAAGATGATCATATGTTACGTCAACTGCAGGTTCCGAAAACACAACAGGTACTGCCAATTTAAAATCGTCAAACGACAGACCTTCTGCGTCATATCTGTTAATGACACGAAGAGATTTAAGATTATCAAGTCCCAAAGCCGACTTGATTCCGCTAATCAGTGAATCTGCTTCAACGGCAAACTCAGGTTTTTTTTCAACATAAATACGGTAAACTGACATAATCACAACTCCTAAACGTTTTATCAATGGATCTTGTCCCACAGTTTAACAAACAAAATAATAAATTCTGTTTTTTAAAATTTTACTTATTAAATTCAGCAATCAGCTACGATCAAGGCACACGATCCAAACTATATTAATTTATTATACACCACATTTCGTAGTTTTGTCAACTAAAACCACTGAAACTTACAAGTTTTATCAACAAAACAGTTTTATAAATAAAACTGACAAATTTAAGATAAAAATTGCACAAATTTTAGTCTAAACCTATTTACTTTTTATAAAATGTGTGATATACTAATCATAGGTATTATTAAGGAGGATATGCTATGTTTAAGACATGGAAAAGAATTACTGCCGGATTTGCCGCTGCATGCTGCTTACTTGCAAGCATTCCCTCGGTAATTACATCTGCAGACGACGGATATTTAAAATACGAAGCTGAAGACGCAGTACTGGGAGGTACATATGAAATTAAAGAAAGCACTGACGCTTCAGCCGGTAAATACGTTACTTTTGAAAAAGATTTTACCTGTGAATTCACTGTAAATGTTGATAAAGCAGGATATTATGATTTTAATGTAATCAGCGGCAGCGACCACGGTGAAAAGAAAAACTCTGTGGCAGCCAACGGGGTTACATACGGACAGTTTATTTCACCCAAAGGTACCTTTGGCGAATCAACTGTAAGAAATGTCAAGCTGAACAAAGGTAATAACAAGGTTACTATCGTTAATAACGAAAGCTGGTTTAACTTAGACTATTTCACTGTTTCGGAATCTGAAACGGTTAAAAAAGATTATTACAGCACAGTTAATTCAACTCTTGTTAATCCCAATGCAACTGCTTCCGCAAAGAGACTTATGAAATATCTTTGCGACAGCTACGGAAATGTTATAATCTCCGGTCAGCAAGCGGACAAGGGCTATAGCAGCAGTGATGTAAAAGGTATTCAGCAGCTTACCGGTGAGCTTCCTGCAATTATCGGTCTTGACTTAATGGATTATTCTCCTGCAACTGTTGAACAGCATGGCGGTTCCGGTTCTTCCATTGAAAGAGCAATCGAAGTTTCCGAGCAAGGCGGTATTGTTGCAATGTGCTGGCACTGGAGAATGTACGACGAATATCTCAAGAGCGGTACAGACGGTTCAAACCCAAGATGGTGGAGTTCATTCTATTCAAGAAACATTGATTTCACAAAATTTGATCTTGAAAAAATAATGAACGATCCAACCTGTAAAGAATATAAACTTCTTGTTAAGGACATAAAAGCAATCGCTCAGCAGCTGAAAATCCTTCAGGACAAGGATATTCCGGTTCTCTTCAGACCTTTACATGAAGGCGGCGGAGACTACAGATACAACAACCCATGGTTCTGGTGGGGATCAGGCGGTTCTGAGGCTTATGTAAAGCTCTGGAAACTCATGTACAATATCCTCACTAACGAAGAGGGCTTGAACAATCTTATCTGGGTGTGGAACGGACAGATCAAGGACTACTATCCCGGTGATGAATATGTAGACATAATCGGCGAGGATATTTACAACGACGAGAACGATTTCCAGCCCAACTCTGAAAGATTTATTCGTGCTAATGAATACACAAGTGCTTCAAAGCTTGTAGTACTTTCGGAAAACGGAAACCTTTTTGACCCGGAAGATGCATTTGAAATCAATGCTAAATGGGGTTATTTCACATCATGGTCGGGCGACTATTCGGTAAACGGATCATATAACAATGCTGACAACAAAGCAATATGGAAAAAGGTTTACAACAGTGACAAGGTTATCACATTGTCAGAACTTCCTGATTTAAAAACATATCCTATTGACGATAATATTCCCGCAACAGATATTAAAGTAGATATTACTGAAAAAGATCTTACTCTCGGAGAATCATTTAACATTACTGCAACCTATACTCCTCAGAATGCTACTGAAATTCCTACCTGGACTTCTTCAGACACAAAGGTTGCTACTGTAAAAAGCGGAAAGGTAACCAGCGTTGGAATCGGCGAAGCAGTTATCACATGCAAGCTTGCGAATGGCAAAACCGCTTCCTGCAAGGTATCAGTAAAACCAACTCAGGTAAGCAATCTCAAAGCTGTATCAACTACAACTTCATCTATCACTTTGACCTGGGACGCTGTTCCTACGGCAGATGATTACGAAATCATGGTTATGGATTCAGACGGCAAACAGCTAAACGATGTTTTTGCTTCTTCCAATACATTTGAAGTCAAAGGTCTTGATTCAGATACTGTATACAAATTCAGAGTAAAAGCTCACAAAGTATACAACAAAGTTGATTTCTACGGAGAATATTCCGCTATTATTAATGCTTCTACCAAGAAAGAAAACAAGACTCCGGAGCCAAATAAAATTAATACAGATGATTCATCCAACAGCAACGAAATCCCTAAGATAAACGGTAATACCGGCGGAACAACCACAATTAACACTACCAACAGTGTTAATAAATCTGACAACAGTGCAAACACAGGTTCAACCGCACTTACTACATTTGGTCTTGCTTTAGCCGGAGCAATAGTAATACTTTCAAAGAAGAAAAAATAACAAACCACAACAAAAGGCGTCAGTAATGACGCCTTTATTTTTATGAGTAATTTAAATATATCCCAACAGATCATTCATGAAGTTTTGTTCCACTTCAATAAGCTTTTTGGCTAAATTCCTGCTTTCCTGAGAAGCATGGGTATATTTATTCATATACTTACCCACTGACTTTATTCCCATATGACAACCATCCAACATTATTTCTGCAATCTTTTCGGTACTGTCATTCATCATCATTTTCATATCAATACCCATATTTGCAAAAACCTCAGACATGGGTTTCGGATCCTTTTCATCAGCGTTACAGTTATTCAGCATTTCATGACATTTATCTCCGATTTTGATATGCTTATCATTATAATCATCAATAAGAGTACGAAAATTGCCATCCTTTATATGTGGATACAGCTTTTCCATACTGTTTGTTGCATATTTACAGCCTTGATTACAGGCTTTTAGCAATGATATCGTATCAAAATTATTCACTCTGCATACCTTCTTTCATAAGTTAGTATGCAGAGTGTTTTTAGTTTTATACAGTCACTACAGAATTTTCATTTTCAGGATTTTCAATATTGCCTTTTCTTTCTCCTTTTAGCATATTACCTCTTCCTCCCTGCATTCCGCCGGAACCGTTTGAGGTAACAACAGAATTTACAGTGATTTCTTCGGAGATATCACCTGCACAGATTGTATATGTGCCGTTCCTTATTTCAGGACTACTGAAAACTACTGATTGATAATTCTTTTCCGGAGTATAACTTATTATAACATTACCGTCACTGTCAATGATTTGTACCTCTGTACCACCGGATACAGTACTACTAAAGTTATGAAGCACAGAATTTTGCGTAGAATTATCTTCACCAAAGGATTCAGCCATTCCGGAAGAGCCACAAGCAACGATAGTTCCACCTGTAATCCACGAAGAATCTCCGTCAACCAACAGAGATGTTACGGCTTCAATTCCATCGTTTTCGGCTGTAATCTTATAAGAACCGTCGCTGATGTACACATAACCTTTATCAGATTCATCAGAATTTGTAGCTTTTATTCCGTTTGAACCTGCTGTTATATCAAAATCTCCTTGTTTGATTCTAAGACTGTCTTTACCGTAAATACCTCCCGAAGTCGAATTGATAACATATTTTCCTCCGGTTATGATAAGATCATCTTTACAAACAATACCATGCTTATAATTTGCCGTAACTGTTAGACTGCCCGAACCGTTCAATGTTAAATCATCACGGAAAAAAACAGCTCCGTCCACATTGGAGTCATCATCGCTTAGATTATAAGTTTTACCGTCGACAAGTGCATTTTCAGTATTATCATTTAAAGTCATAATAACTTTATCAGCCTGATTAATAAAAACAGGAGAATTATCTGAACAGCTTATTTTCACACCGTTCATTATCAGTCTTACCTTATCGTCTTTGCCTGCATCAACAATTATTCTTCCATTTGAAAGCTCTCCCGAAAAAACATAAACTCCGGCTTCAGAAACAGTTATAACACCGTTATTCTCTGTGGCTCCGCTTCCTGAAATTTCAGCTGAAGTTCCATTCAACTCTACATTTACAGCTACTGTATCGTCATATCCCACCTCTAAATCCTCTGCATCGAATTCAGTGTTCACAAATGAAAATGCATCTGAATTGATTTCAGTGCTATCCGGCAGACTATTATCGCTTGCAGTGGAATCGGATTTACCGCAGCCTGACGCCGAGGACATAATTACTAACGCAGCCGCAACAACAGCTAATTGCTTTTTTAACACAAAATTATTCATAAATAACGCTCCTTTACAACTGCTCAATTTCCGAAACAGGTCTTCCGCAACTTATTTCAAGATTCCCGTTTCTACACCTGAGTTCATCGAGAAATTCCTTTTCATTAACTAAATCTTTAAAAATAATATTATAATCCAGCTTAAAAAGGCTTCCCATGTTGGTAGTCTTTACTTGAATCAATTCGGATTTCTTCGTATATTTATCAAACAAATCATCAAACACCCCTGAATAATCAAGATTTTCGGGAATAGTTATTTTTAATAATTTTTCCTCGTTTTTATCTTTTATAAACGGAATAAAATTATATGCGATATTTACTGCACACAATATTACAGTGAAAACTGCTGCAATAAAAATATTCCCCGTACCCGTTGCAATACCCGTTGCCATTGCAAGGAAAATGCTGCATATATCTTTTGCATTTCCAGGAGCAGAACGGAACCTTACAAGGCTGAAAGCTCCCATAACTGCCACGCCCGTACCCAAATTGCCATTGACCAGCATTATTACCATCTGAACGATTGCCGGAAGCATTGCAAGTGTTATTAAAAAGCTCTTTGAAGCTTTATTCTTATATCTGAAAACCAAAGATATTATAAGCCCCAAAACCAATGAAGCCGCAGTACATGCGAGTAAATCACCTATTGAGATTGATGATGACGAATTTGAAAACAAATTAAGCACAATTATTCACCTTTTCCATTTTTAATTTTTTATTTACTGTCTGCAAATATGCTCTGCCGTATTTTGAAAATGATGTGGGATAAATTTTTAAATCATCAAGTATTTCGGCAAGCCACAAAGGCATAGCCCCCGGTATTTTTATTTCGAGAACTCTTTCGCCCTCATTAAGAAGTTTAGTTCCCCACACGCCTTTATCCAGAGACAATTCATGTTCACGATAAGTAATATTCTTATCGAACGTTATTCTGAGATTCTGATTATCTACACCGACAAAGGCTATTCTTTCATATGAAACAAACATTGCCGGAGCTATATCTTTATAGAAGTTAATAAAATAAGCTATTTCGCTTTCAATTTGATAATGTTTTTCCGTAAACGTACCTGAATTAATAAATTCTTCCGATTGTTCAACTTGCGTAACTATAAGCGTCTGCCCCGTCATATACCTCATCTACGGAATAATTATTATGCTTCAAAATAGCGGAAAGAGCATTTGTAAGCTCTTTTTCATCATCTGCCAAAAGGATCTTCACAAAAATCACCTCAAAGGATATTA
>JBJERB010000047.1:39361-42833 GCA_051882055.1 Oscillospiraceae bacterium | reverse complement strand
TCTTTTTCATCATCTGCCAAAAGGATCTTCACAAAAATCACCTCAAAGGATATTAAAATTATTCAAAGACTTATGTCCCCGTCTCTAAGGGTTTGATTAATGACGAGGCAACGCCCTTTTATTGAATAATTATAAACTTTTTTCCTTAAAACAACTTAAAAAAATTATACCTCATAAGTTATAATTTTTCAACAAAAAACCGATTGGCAAAAGCACCAATCGGCATTATATCAATTATTTAAATTTATCTTTTAATTTTTCAAAAAAAGTTTGCCTTTTCTGATAATTCTTATCATTCACAGTACTATCAAACTTTTTAATAATATCTTTTTGTTCTTTATTCAGGTTCTTAGGTACTTCAATAGCAACTCTTACATAATGGTCGCCTCTGCTTTTCTGATAAAGCCTCTGAACTCCCTTTTCTCTAAGTCTGAACACTGTTCCGGGCTGGGTTCCTTCCGGAATCTCATATTTAACTTTGCCGTCAATTGTAGGAACTATAATTTCGCTTCCCAAAACCGCCTGACCGAATGTGATAGGAACATCTGTCCAGATATCAAATCCTTTTCGTTCAAAGATAGGATCAGGGCGGACATTTACAAGGATATGCAAATCTCCGTTAGGACCGCCGTTCATTCCGCAATGTCCGGCACCTGCCACACGCAAGGTCTGACCGTCATCAATACCGGCAGGGATCTCAATTTCTCTGGAGGAAGTCTTCTTAACCATACCTCTTCCGGAACATGTTTTACATGGAGAATCCACAATCTTTCCGCTTCCGCCGCATTTATTACATCTTGTTGTCTGAGAAATATTACCGAACGGAGTTCGCTGAGTTACTCTCACCTGACCGGTACCGTGGCAATCAGGACAGGTTTTAGGTGATGTACCCGGCTGAGCACCTGTACCATGACAATCATTACACTGTTCCCATCTATTCAGGCGAACATTTTTCTTGATTCCTTTACAAGCGTCCATAAAATCGATATTGATCCTTGCCTCAATATCTTCTCCCTGAACGGGTGCATTTGGATTGGACTGACGTCCTCCGCCGAATCCAAAGCCACCGAAAAACGAATTAAGTATATCATCCATTCCACCGAAGCCGCCAAATCCGCCGCCTTGACCTGCACCAAAGTTGGGATCTACTCCTGCGTGACCGAACTGATCATATTTTGCCCTTTTATCAGGATCGGACAGCACCTCATATGCTTCATTGATTTCCTTGAATTTTGCTTCACACTCTTTATCGTCAGGATGGAGATCAGGGTGATACTGTTTTGCAAGCTTACGAAACGCTTTTTTCAGTTCGTCATCGCTTGCTCCTTTAGATACCCCAAGCACCTCATAATAATCCCTTTTCTCTGCCATAAATATCACTCCTCAACCGCAAAGCATTTCACGGTTTCTTCCATAATACAGTCTTACCGCAGAGCTTTTCAGACTCTGCGGTAAAAACCATATTTAAATTTTATTCAGCATCGGTAAACTCTGCGTCGATTACGTCATCGCCGTTATTATTTGGCGACTGACCGCCTGCAGTGCCTCCCATATTATTAGGGTCAAAGCCCTGACCGCCTGCTGCCTGCTGTGCCTGTGCAGCCTGCTGATATACATTAGTTGCAATCTTCTGGAATGTTTCCTCAAGATCTTTATGCTTAGCCTTGATATCCTCAAGATCTGTACCCTTCAATGCTTCTTTCAATGCGTCGATCTTAGCCTGACACTGGCTCTTTTCATCGGCAGGAACCTTATCTCCGAACTCACCCAATGCTTTTTCTGCCTGGAATGCAAGCTGGTCGGCATTATTTCTTGTATCTACTTCTTCTTTCTTCTTTGCATCTTCAGCAGCGAAAGCTTCAGCTTCCTTAACAGCCTTATCTATATCTTCCTTAGACATATTGGTTGAAGAAGTAATTGTGATATCCTGCTCTTTACCTGTACCCAGATCCTTAGCAGATACATGAACGATACCGTTTGCGTCGATATCAAAGGTTACCTCAATCTGAGGGATACCTCTCGGAGCTGGAGCGATTCCGTCAAGTCGGAACATACCCAACTGTTTATTATCTTTCGCAAACTCACGTTCACCCTGAAGCACGTTAATATCAACTGCCGACTGATTATCTGCTGCAGTAGAGAAAATCTGAGATTTCTTTGTCGGAATGGTAGTATTTCTCTCAATAATTTTTGTGCAAACACCGCCCATTGTTTCAAGACCCAATGAAAGAGGTGTAACGTCCAGAAGAAGAAGTCCGTCCTTAACGTCTCCGCCAAGAACGCCGCCCTGATATGCAGCACCCAAAGCAACACATTCATCAGGATTGATACCCTTAAACGGTTCTTTTCCGATGAATTTCTTTACAGCATCCTGTACAGCCGGGATTCTTGAAGAACCGCCTACCATAAGAACCTTATTCAAATCACTTGTTGATAGACCGCTATCAGAAAGAGCCTGACGAACAGGTCCCATTGTTGATTCAACAAGATCGGAAGTCATTTCATTGAATTTTGCCTGTGTAAGAGTTAATTCCAAATGCTTAGGACCTGTTGCATCTGCTGTAATAAACGGCAGGCTGATCGTTGAAGAAGGAGTTGATGAAAGCTCAATTTTAGCCTTTTCTGCTGCTTCTTTAAGTCTTTGCATTGCCATTTTATCATTTGAAAGGTCAACGCCTTCCGACTTCTTGAATTCTTCGATCATCCAATTAATAATTCTCTGGTCAAAGTCATCACCGCCCAGGTGGTTATTACCGGCTGTTGCAAGAACTTCTGTTACGCCGTCGCCCATTTCGATAATTGAAACGTCGAATGTACCGCCGCCAAGGTCATAAACCATAACTTTCTGATCCTCTTCCTTATCAATACCATATGAAAGAGCTGCAGCAGTTGGTTCATTAATGATTCTCTTAACATTAAGGCCTGCAATCTGACCTGCGTCCTTTGTTGCCTGTCTCTGAGCGTCTGTGAAGTAAGCAGGAACAGTAATAACAGCATCTGTTACCTTTTCACCAAGATAGCTTTCAGCATCTGCTTTAAGTTTCTGGAGAATCATAGCTGAAATTTCCTGAGGAGTATATTCTTTTCCGCCCATTTTTGCCTTATAGTCGGATCCCATATGTCTTTTAATTGAAATAACGGTGTTATCAAAATTAGTTACTGCCTGTCTTTTTGCAACCTGACCAATCAATCTATCGCCGTTTTTAGAAACGCCGACTACTGACGGTGTTGTTCTTGCACCTTCACTATTAGGAATTACAACAGCTTCTCCGCCTTCCATAACTGCTACACAAGAGTTTGTTGTGCCCAAATCAATACCAATAATTTTACTCATAAGTCATTCTTCCTTTCATTATCAATACACAATATATAATTTATAATGTGCAATTTTGTTTTATAAAATTTAAAATTTATGGATTTGCAACTACAACCATTGCATATCTTATTACCTTATCGCCGATTTTATAACCTT
>JBJERB010000047.1:24466-39261 GCA_051882055.1 Oscillospiraceae bacterium | reverse complement strand
TGCAACTACAACCATTGCATATCTTATTACCTTATCGCCGATTTTATAACCTTTCTGGAAGGTCTGAGCGACCACGTTTTCACCAAGTTCGGGATCTTCGATCTGATTAACGGCATTGGCGATATTAGGATCAAAAGTTTCTCCTGTGGGATCTATTATCTCCACATTCAGCTTTTTAAGGACTTCCATAAACTGCTTGAATATCATCTCTACTCCGGCTTTATAGCTTTCATCCTGAGTTTCGGTCTGAAGTGCTCGTTCAAAATTATCGATAACCGACAATATTTCGCTCACCGCATTTCCTGTTGCCGTTGCTGTAATTTCAAGTCTTTCCTTTGCCGATCTTTTTCGGAAATTATCATACTCAGCCATAAGCCTCAGATATTTATCCTTTTCCTCGGCAAGCTGTTCTTTCAGCTTTTCCTCTTCAGTTTTTTCTTCTGTCTTTTCTTCCGCTTTGTTGTCTTCTTCCTTTTTCTTTTCTTCCGGATTCTCGTTTTCTGTATTCCCTTCAGCTTCGTTAGCTTCTTCCGGGATTTCTTTATCTTTTTCTTTTTCAGTATCCATATCTATATGTCCGCCTTTCTTCTTATTCTTCATCGTCATCATCTCTCTCCTCCAGCAAATCAGTTATACGCTGTGAGAAATATTCAAGATAAGGAATAAACTTTGCATAATCCAGTCTCATAGGACCGATAAGCCCCAACGCACCGATATTCCTACCTTTTTTCGCAAAGGGAGCAGTGATAATCGACGAATTATGAATAACAAAACTGTCATTCTCAGGAGAAAACATTACATGAAGTCCGCTGAACGTATCATCAATAAAGCTCATTATCTCCTTTTTATTATCAAGGAAACTTATTATCTCATTCTGATTAAAGTCTTTACAGGTAAGAAGATTTTTAGCTCCTTCAACCTTGACTTCCTGAGAAGTAAATTCCTTTGAAAGCTGTAATATCTCTGAAACCAAAGGGGACAGAGACATCATATATGTTCCCATTGCGGTCTTGATATTATCAAGGTATTCTTCCGAGATATCATCAAGAGCTAAGCCTTGAAGATTTTCCTTCATAAAGTTATCAAAAAACTCAAGCTGTTCATGGGTCAGATCAAATTCAAGTCTACAGACTTTATTTTTTATAGAGCCATTTGATGTTATCATCAAAATAACGTACATTCTCTTGCCGGTAGGAATAACTTCTACTTTTGATATAAGAGAAAACTTAGGTGAAGAATTTGCAACTACAGTTGCACATTTAGTAAGCTCCGCCAAAGCCATTGAAGCCGACTGTACAAGCTGATCTTCGGTAACAGCCGTATCGGGAATCATAGAATCAAGGTTTTTCTTTTCTTCCTCACTCAAAGGATTCTGTTCCATGATCTGATCAACATAAAGTCTATAACCATTATAAGTAGGAACTCTGCCTGCTGAAGTATGAGGCTGTTCAAGATAGCCCTGCTTCTCAAGCTCCGCCATCTCATTTCTGATTGTAGCAGAAGATGCTTTAACGTGATTCATTACAGTTTTTGAACCCACAGGCTCACCGGATATTATATATTCCTCAACAACTGCTTCAAGTATTTTTAATTTTCGGCTATCCATTCACTCACCGCCTTTAGCACTTTGCCTTTTCGAGTGTTAGCACTCATACTCTTTGAGTGCTAATTATAGTTTATACCTTTTTTAATTAATTGTCAAGTACTTTATAATTATTTTTTCACTAAATTTTGAATTTATTTTTCCCTGCTTTTTGTGCAAAGATACATATAACTTATAAAGCCCATATTTGAACGATAACTATCAAAAAATATACTCTTACAAAAGGTACGTAATTACGCAATTTACGCAAACAAATAAGTTAACTTTTTTATCTTATTAATTATTTATATTATAATTTACGATTTTTAGCTGTTATGTTGCACAAATCAGTTACAAATTGATTACAAGAGTTACAGCAAAGATACAAAATTTACGAAAAACTGTAGTAAATAAAGGTGTTATATGATAAAATAGTAACAGTGATTTAAAAATCCTATACATACACGCAAACAATTAAGGCATATTAGCTAATTGAAAGGATGATTTTTATTTTATTCAAAAAGATTACGGCTACTGTACTGGCTTGCTTTATTGCTGCTGTCAGCTCTGCCGGATATTTTGAGAATGACAATTGGGTAAATGACAACTTAACGCCAAAGACTATTGTTGCCGAAGCTGCTGTTTCAGTTACAAAACCTACATTAAAATTGATCGCTGTACATTCCGACAGAATCTACATATCTATCAGCAATTTGAGCAAGTACAAATCTGACACAGTTTTCAACGTATACATAAACAATGAATTAGCATATAAAAATATTACAATTAAAGCAATTAAAAACAACAGAAACTACATAACGCTGAATCACGATGCAAAGGTTAATTTCAAACCCCAGACAGCTTATTCAATCAAAGTTAAAGCAGTTTACAAAACAAGCACTTCAGATTATTCTAACACATTAAAAGTCAACACAAACAAAACTACATACTTCAATCTTAATAAAGGAACTCAATTCTACAAGCTTCAAAACTCCAAGATGGTTAAAAGCACGAAAATCACTTCAAGTATTGTAACCACCGGAATACTTACAACATCAACGGGTACTGCCGTAAGCGGAAAATCATTTTCCAAATACAAAGCGGAATACATCAAAGTAACTCAGGGTAAATACAAAGGCTATTTTATAAAAATCAGCAGCAACACAGCAAACAGAATCTCGGCTACCCAATACAAAAGACGTATTGTTACCGATTATGCTGCAAGTATGAACGGAGGACGTTATGTATACGGAGGCTGCAGCTATCGTGCTACCGACTGCTCCGGTCTTGTAATGCTTTCCTATTCACAAATAGGAGTTAATCTTCCACACAGTGCAAGGGCTCAGGCGACAAAAGGAAAATCCGTCAGCCAGAGCAACATGCAAGCGGGAGATATTATTATAATGAACGGCGGAAGTCATGTTGGTATGTACATAGGAAACAACCAAATCGTACATGCAATGAACTCACGTGACGGAATAAAAATTCAGCCTGTTTCATATTTAAAATATTACAGTGTCAATTCAGTAAGAAGAATTATATAGTGATAAGACGTTCGGCAGTTTGTCGAGCGTCTTTTTTCACAATTAATATTGACAAAACTTTAATTGTATGCCATAATTAAAATGCTAAAACAAATTATTATTGAAAATAAGGAGAGCTTTAATATGAAAGACTGTACATTAGTTATCATGGCGGCAGGAATGGGTTCTCGCTTCGGCGGAGGAATCAAACAGCTTGCCCCTGTCGGACCAAACAACGAAATTATTATGGATTATTCAATTTATGACGCTGTAAAGGCAGGTTTCAACAAAGTAGTATTCATTATCCGCAAAGACATTGAAAAGCCTTTTGCCGAAATGATCGGTAACCGTATTTCAAAATATGTAAACGTAAGCTATGTTTATCAGGAAACTGACGATGTTCCTGAAGAATTCAAAGGCAAAGAACGTACAAAGCCTTGGGGCACGGGACATGCTATTCTCTGCTGCAAGGACGCTGTAAAAGAACCTTTTGCAATTATCAACGCTGACGACTATTACGGTCAGGAAGCATACAAAATTCTTTACGACTATCTTACAAGTATGGACGGTAAAAGCGACAAACTTGATCTTTCCATGGCTGCATTTATCCTTAAAAACACTCTCAGCGACAACGGATCGGTAACAAGAGGCATATGCCAGGTTGACGACAAGCACAACGTTGTTGAAATTGAAGAAACATACAACATTCGCCGTGAAAGTGACGGCAAGGTTATGGCAGGCGAAGAAGAACGTAAGGAAGTTAGCGAGGACAGCTTTGTTTCAATGAATATGTGGGGATGCCCTCCTGAGTTCTTTGATGTACTCGAAAGCGAGTTTGTAAAATTCTTAAAAAAATACGGAGACCAGCCTAAATCAGAATATCTCCTCCCTATTGTTATTGACAAGCTTATTAAGAACGGAAAAGCGGACTGCAAGCTTCTCGAAAGTCACGACAAGTGGTTTGGCGTTACATATGCAGAGGACAAGGCTTCAGTTTGTGAGGCTATTTCAAAACTGATCAAAGACGGAGTATATCCCGAAAAACTTTGGGATTAATCAAAGGAGCAAACAAATGGTAGTAATAGAAATGGAAAACGGAAAGAAAATCAAACTTGAGCTTTATCCAGAATATGCACCCATAACGGTTGCAAATTTTGAAAAGCTGATCAAAGAAGGCTTTTATGACGGTCTGATTTTCCACAGAGTAATCGAAGGATTTATGATTCAGGGCGGTTGTCCCGACGGAACCGGAATGGGCGGTCCCAAAGAAAGAATCAAAGGTGAATTCCTTGCAAACGGAGTCAACAATCCTTTAAAGCACACAAGAGGCGTTATTTCAATGGCTCGTTCAGCTATGCCTGATTCGGCAGGCTCACAGTTCTTTATAATGCACAAGGACGCACCTCATCTGGACGGACAATATGCTGCTTTCGGAAAAGTTATTGAAGGCATGGACGTTGTTGATGAAATCGCAACAACAGAAACCGGATTTATGGACAGACCTGTCAAAGAGCAGAAAATGAAAAAAGTCACTATTGAATAAACTACTTACACAACGATAAACGGACGGTCAAGCACCGTCCGTTTCAGCTTGTATAAAACAAGATAGCATATTATTATTTACACTTTTCATATACAATACGTTATTTTTCAAACAACAGAATATTTTTTATTCAAGCCCTTGACATGACAAATTATTTATGATATAATAATTAAGCGTTAAAATTTGTGTTTCGCCGGTGTGATGGAATTGGCAGACGTGCTGGACTCAAAATCCTGTGGTAGTGATACCGTACCGGTTCGACCCCGGTCACCGGCACCATACAATAATTATTACGCAATATCCGTTATCAATTTCTGATAACGGATATTTTTATGCCCTATATCAGTCTGACTGATATTGGCGGGGTATCTTGACTAAGTTATATTTTATAAGGACAAAACTATAATGATACTCCAAACAAATGCATATTATTTATAAAAGACAGTTTTAATTTTTAAATAAACTTGATTTTTACCGCATATTATGATATCATATATATATATTAGTTAGCTATGGGTAACTTTTATGAAACGTTATAAGGTAGTGATTAACAAATGACAGAACAAACATTAAACGATTTATCTATCGGCGATTCAGCACTTGTTTTACGAATTAACTGTCAAGGAGCAATGAAACGCCGATTAATTGATATGGGAATTACACCGGGCGTCAGGGTAAAGCTTTACAAAATCGCTCCTATGGGAGACCCTCTGGAACTGAAGCTAAGAGGATATGTTCTTTCAATAAGACGTTCAGAGGCAAAAAACATAATTGTAGAAAAGGAGCCTGAATAATGATTTCAGTTGCACTGGCAGGAAACCCAAACTGTGGAAAGACCACTCTTTTTAATGCTCTTACCGGTTCAAATCAATATGTGGGCAACTGGGCGGGAGTTACCGTTGAAAAGAAAACAGGTAAAACTAAAGACGGGAAATTTAACATTGTTGATCTTCCGGGTATTTATTCCCTATCCCCTTACTCTATGGAGGAAATAGTAAGCCGTGATTACATAATAAAAGAAAAGCCTCAGGCTATCATCAACATTGTTGACGGCACAAATATCGAACGAAATCTATATCTTACGGTCCAGCTTGTGGAGCTTGGTATTCCCATGGTACTCGTAATAAACATGATGGATGACGTTAAGGCTCAGGGAACCACTATAGATACTTGCTATCTTTCCAAATTACTTGGTTTACCCATTGTACCAATATCAGCAAGAAAGGGTGACAACATTGACGAGGTTCTTCGTCAGATTTCTTACGTAGTAGAAAACAATATTGTTCCTCCTGAAATTAATTTCGACATTTACACTCAAAACGCTTTGAACTCAATTTTTTCCGAAATTTACAGAGATGACAGAAATATCCCTTATTCATTTTATTCTTCTAAGATTCTCGAAGGTGATGAAAGGGTTATTTCAGAACTAAGCTTATCAAAAGAGTCTATGGAAAAAATCGAAGGCATTGCCAAAAAATACGAAAGCACCAGCAAATACGGCGACCGAGAAACAATGCTTGCCGACGCAAGATATAAATTCATAGAAGAAGTCACAAGAAAATGCGTCGTCAAAGGAAAAAGCGTTGATAATCTGACTGTTTCAGACAAAATCGATCTGATTGTCACAAACAAGTTTCTCGCTCTGCCAATTTTTCTGCTGATAATGCTTGGAATTTTTTCCCTTACTTTCGGATCGGTAGGAACTTTTTTATCGGATTTAATAGAAAAATTCTTCGGAGAGATACTCTCCCCTGCGGTACTGACGTTACTTGAACGTGCGGACGCTCCCCAATGGACAGTATCTTTACTAATAAACGGAGTTATAAACGGAGTCGGCGGAATATTAACTTTTTTGCCACAGATCGGAATTCTATTTCTTTGTCTATCCATACTTGAAGACAGTGGTTACATGGCGAGAGCCGCCTTTATCACAGACAGGTTTTTGAGAAAGTTAGGGTTATCGGGCAAAAGTTTTATACCGATGATAATGGGATTCGGTTGTACAACCCCTGCGGTTATGGCAACAAGGACGGAAGAAAACATAAACGAACGGCGAATGACAATTCTATTGATCCCTTTTATGTCCTGCGGTGCAAAACTACCGATATACGCCCTTTTTGCAGGGGTGTTCTTTTCTGCTCACCAGGGATTAATAGTATTTTCAATGTACCTTATAGGGTTTGCCATGGCTATTATAACAGGGCTTATTCTAAAAAAGACTGTATTTAAAACCAACATGGCACCGTTTATAATGGAGCTTCCCACATACAGAATGCCAATGATTAAGTCGGTACTTAAAAACACCTGGGACAAATGCCGTGGATTTATTATAAAAGCAGGAACTATCATTTTTGCAATGTCCATTGTAATATGGCTGCTTCAATCTTTCACACCGTCATTCCAATTTACCGAAGACAGCGGAAAGAGCATTTTTGCATACTTAGGCGGACTGATTGCACCTATACTTGCACCTTTAGGATTTGGCAACTGGAAATCAGGAGTATCGCTTTTATCAGGTCTTGTGGCAAAAGAAGCTGTGGTAAGCACCATGCTGGTACTTTATTCCGCAGCAAATGAAGCTGCTCTATCCGGTACCATTTTGAATGTGTTCACTCCCCTCTCCGCTTTTTCATTTATGGTTTTCTGTCTTTTATACACGCCATGCATATCGGCATTTGTAACCATTAAAAAGGAAATGGGAAGCTTGAAGTGGGCATTGGCAAGTGCTGTTATGCAATGCTCTATAGCATACATTGCAGCTTTAATCGTATATCAAGTAGGTTCATTATTCATCAAGTAGCTTTTTGAGGTAATTATGAAATATATAATTATTGCTTTTTGTTTATTGCTTATATTAATTGCTGTTATATTATTGATACGTTTTTTGAAAGACAGTTTTAAAGGAAAATGCTGCGACTGTTGTCAGAATTGCAAAACAACAAACTGCCCAAGGAATATCAATAACAAAAATGACAAACGTATCTGAAAACAAAAATCGGTTGACTTTGTAATTCCATTATGATATAATTTAGGTGAATTTTTTAATTGGAGACTAATTATGATAATCGACTTTCATTCACATATTTTGCCCGGCATAGACGACGGTGCTAAGAACATTGAAGAATCTGTGGCTTTACTTGACAAATTAGCAGAAAACAACACTGATATAGTTGTGGCTACTCCTCATTTCTATTGTCAGGAACAAAGCGTATCACAATTTATCGAGAACAGAAACGCAGCTTATGAAAAGCTAAAGCCTTACATTAAGCCGGAACATCCGAAGATTCTTCTCGGTGCAGAGGTACTATACAATCCTGTCCTGATAAGCAATGACATATTATACGATTTAAAAATTCAGGGAACAAATTATATGCTTCTTGAAATGCCGTATACAAAGATTGATTCAGTAATAATTGAAAATGTAGCTAAAATTGCAGATTTCATGGATATAAAACTGATTATAGCACACATAGAAAGATATCTGCATTTTACTTCCTTCAAAAGCCTTACCCAGCTTATGAATTTAGACGTACTGGGACAAATTAACGTTAAATCTTTAACGGATAAAATCTCTACCCGTCGAGCTTGTTTCAAGCTAATTAAAATGGGATATGTTCAGGCTCTTGGAACTGACATTCACCGAATGAGCCGTCCTGTACCTTTCATTAAAGACGCTTTTCCTATTTTGGACAAAAAGTTCGGAAGCAGTTTTACAGAAAAACTAATGAAAAATGAACTGGATATTTTAAATGACGCAGATATTGACCATTTCTTCTGATTGTTAATAAATAATTTACAAAACTATTTCAATACATATTGACATTAAAAGTCGATTAATGTATAATAATAATGTTACAATTAAATAACCTTATCAAGAGTGGTGGAGGAACAGGTCCTATGAAGCCCGGCAACCTAACGAAAGTAAAGGTGCCAATTCCTGCGGTATATTCCGAGAGATGAGGAATTTTATAAAAATTCAGACGTTTCGGAATGAAACGTCTTTTTTATTGTTGAAAAGAAAGGTGATTTTATGTCTAAATTTTTATTTACATCAGAATCAGTTACAGAGGGGCATCCCGATAAAATATGCGATCAGATTTCAGACGCAATACTTGACGCTTTATTAGAGCAAGATCCGATGTCACGTGTGGCATGCGAAACAGTTACGACCACTGGTCTTGTAATGTGCATGGGCGAAATAACAACAAAAGCATCTATTGACATTCCGCAAATTGTCAGAGATACGGTTATCGGCATCGGCTATGACCGTGCAAAATACGGATTTGACGGTCACACATGTTCTGTCATGACCACAATAGACAAGCAGTCCCCGGACATTGCCATGGGAGTGGACAATGCACTTGAAGGCAGAGCGGTAAACGCTTTTGACATCGGAGCCGGCGACCAAGGAATTATGTTCGGATATGCCTGCGACGAAACTCCTGAGCTAATGCCTATGCCTATTTCACTGGCTCACAAATTAGCTATCAAGCTAACGGAAGTCAGAAAGAACGGAACATTGCCATATCTTCGTCCTGACGGAAAAACTCAGATAACTGTAGAATACGACAACGGAAAACCAAAAAGAATTGACGCAGTTGTTGTTTCCTCTCAGCACGATGACGCAGTAAAGCTGGAACAGATACGTGAAGACATAATAAATCATGTCATTAAGACTGTAATACCTTCTGAACTTCTTGATGATGAAACAAAATACTTTGTAAATCCGACAGGAAGATTTGTTGTGGGAGGACCTCAGGGTGACAGCGGTCTTACCGGCAGAAAAATTATTGTTGACACTTACGGCGGATACGCTCGTCACGGCGGCGGAGCTTTCTCAGGAAAAGACCCGACAAAGGTTGACCGTTCCGCAACCTATGCGGCAAGATATGTAGCCAAGAACATTGTAGCCGCCGGTCTTGCCACTAAATGTGAAGTCGAGCTTGCTTATGCAATCGGCGTTGCACATCCTGTTTCCATTATGGTGGACACATTCGGAACAGGCAAATATTCTGACGAACAGCTCTCCGAAGCTGTAGAAAAGGTATTTGACCTACGTCCTGCTTCAATCATTAAAGATCTTGATTTAAGAAAGCCTCAATACAAAAAACTTGCGGCTTACGGTCATGTGGGAAGAGAAGATTTAAAGGTTGCATGGGAAAAAACCGACAGAACACAACTGCTTATTGACGCTTTGAAGTAAAACATAATAAACAAAAAGAGCGGGTGACGCTGATGTCACCCGTTATTTTTATATCTTATTTTCCATAAGTGCCTTAATTTCTTCATTGAGTTTCTCGGTATCTCTCTTTTTATCGGTTTTTCTTGGAGCTTTAGGAGAGGAATTTCCGCATATAGCCCAATAATCACAATAGCTGCAAACCAAAGAACGGGACGTTTCTATTGGGTCGGCACAAATTTCACCGCATTTCAGTTTCTTTGCCATTTCATATATTTTCTGCAACGCAAACTGTTCAAGTCCAAGAAAATAGTTTTCCGTAACAAGCACATTCCCATTTGTATTGATCTCACCGTTTGATTTTAACTTAAAAGGCGTAAAAGAATAATTAAATCTATTATTGAGTGCTTTTAATGTAAACTCGTTTTCGATCATCATTCCATCCGGTTTATATGACGAAGCTCTGGTTATCATAAGTTCATCGTCAAGATCATCATCTTCTTTGAATTTACGGATTTCCTCAGGTGTGAATTTCGCTTCCGTAAAATTAATATGAGAATAAAGTATTGCTGATGGTTTTAAATTACCGTCCCGATTTAAATCGTTTTTACGCTGAGTTACGGCAAGGAGATAAACAAGCATTTGAAGATTCAACCCATTATACAGATCTTCAAGACGCAATGTGGTATTTCCCGTTTTATAATCTATTATACGGACATAACGTTGTCCGTCGGGAGCTGTAAAAATGTCCACCCTATCTATACTTCCACGGATATTAATATGTATATCCTTATCCACTTCAAGTTGAAGGATACTTTCACCGTCTGTTTTTGTCAGCTTATATTCAAATGCCTCAGGCACAAACAAAGAGTCTTCAAGCTCCGTCTGTATATTCTTTATGCTATAGAAAGCAGATACTTCAAGTCTTTTAATTGCTTCTTTAAATGAAGCTGTTTTACCGAAATCCCCGCCCAAATTATCATTTGTATATTTTTGGAATTCCTCATGAACGGTTTGCTTTATAATATCATCACTTAAATTTACAAAGTTTTTATCATATTCCTTATGACCGTTTTCATCTTCCCTGCTCATAATTCTTTCAAAGCAGCTATGAATAAGATTTCCTGTATTTACAGGATTAATTTTTACAAGATAAGTTTTTTTCAAATTAAGCCCATATTTACAATAATACATAAACGGACAGGAATAATAATCCTTAATTCTTGTAGCAGACATATTCAAATCATTACTGAAAAACAGCTTATTTGCCATTTCATCAGACAATCCATGTGATTTTACATCGGCGTTTTTCAAAATATTTTCAAGCTTTTCTTCATATTCTGCTGAGCTTTTCAAGGATTCTCCCACTGAAGCCACGTTACATCTTCGGTCATTGCTTTTTTCAAGATATTTATACAAGGCTGTACGATAGGAGGTACAGAAAAATTCAACGTCTATATTCTGAATTTTATTTTCAATTCCGTCAAACATTTTTTTCATCATAGAAACGGCTACAGAAGGGCTTTTCAATCCACCCATAGAATCTGACTCGGAATACAAAACATATAGTTTGTTCTCAGGAAGAGTAAGAGACAGATATACATTAAGCCTTTCCGACTCAATTCCTTTCAATGAATTATCTGTCATTGAGAGTCCTGTTTCTTCAAGTATCTTTTTATCCCGAAGTGACAAAAGTCCTTTATTCCTTATATCTGCCGGAAAAACTCCGTCATTGGCTTCCATTACAAAAGCAGTCTTTACATTTGAAAGACGTGAATGGTCAGTAGACGCAATTCTTACACAATCGGCTTTTTGCGGAGGTCTTGAAACGGTCATCCGGGAAATCATCAAACTGAAAACATCATAAAATTCCCTTAATGACATTATATCATTATCCATATCGGTATAGATAGACGATACCGCCGACAACACGGTTTGCCATAGCTGTTTAAATTCTCTTGCAAGCTCAAATTCTTCATCATTTTCCAAAGAGCTTGCAATTTTAATCTTTGAAAACATTTGCTGAGAAAGCTTTATATCATCAAGCAATTTATAAAAAGCAACACAAATATCCTGAGCTGTAGCATTTTCACACGCCGATTTAAACTTAAGCAGAGGTTCAACAACTCGTTTTCTCGTCTGATTAATGCGTTCAAGAGATGCTTCCGACGCTTCGGCAACAAAATCTTCATTCCACATACTGCCATTGACATTCCAAGTTATACAGTAATTTTCAAGGTCGCAGATATCATAATCAAGAAAATCTGCCAAGGGAGATTTTATGTATTTCAGGAGTTTTTCCGTATTCCAGTTTTTCGACATAACGCAATCAAATATGCTTTTAAGATAAATCACCAAAGCGGACTGCCCTGCTCCCTGTTTACAGTCGATAAAATACGGAATTTCATATCTCTCAAAAGTCCCTTCAATAACGGAAGATATTTCATTCAGATTACCGGCAAGCACTGCAATATCTTTATATTTTAAGTTTTCTTCTCTTATCAGTCTTGAGATCTCAGCACATACATATTCAGTTTCCTCATACAAATCGGTTGCGGAAAGTAGTTTTACATTCCGGGAATTTACCAATGAATCCGGTTTACAACAATACAAATTGGAATCAATATGTGCTATATCCGCATTAAATTCATATTTATCATTTCGGTTTACAGCCGTTTCATCAACCATAATATTATGAGCATTTGCGAGCCTTTTAAGATTTCCCAAGGTTCTCATTGTTTCTGCAAAAGGTGATTGATTAATTCTTGCCTTATTTTCATGAGAAATAACAAGAGAAACAGTTATCATTTCCGCCTGTTTCATCATACATTCAATCAGTTTATATTCATCAGCTGAAAAATCATTAAAAGAATCTATGAAAACACACTTATCCTCAAAAAAGCTATGCTTTTCTGCAAGCTCACAGCATTCGCCCACTGAGGTAAGACTATTTTTCAACCCTGCTTTTTCAAGCTCTTCAAAGTAAAATTGAAAAAGTCTTGAAAGATCAAACAGTTTTGCCGAAAGAGTACCCTCAACTTTTTCAGCAGTAATTCGCAAATCATCATATGTAATTCCGGAGCGGACAAGTTCATTAATCAACGAAATAACCTCGGAAATAAAGGAGCTTTTATTCAAAGCTCTTTCAAAGAAACGTACATCTCCCGTCTGTTTCAAACGTTTGACCGCTTTATACATCGTAATGACAACCGCGTTTTCATCTGCATTATCTTTTGAACCTGAACCATACTGTTTTGCAACAAGCTCCGACAAACGATTGAAGCCTGCGGTCTTTATTTTATTAAAAAGCTTTCCGCCCAAAGCTGAATACAGCTTTTTATCATATTCAAAGGAAAACTGATCGGGAATTATAACAAGGACATCACTGCCGTTTTCAGCCTGTTTTTTAACCGAATCAATAAACAATGTTTCCCTTTGGGTATGGCTGCCGCCTGTAATCAGCTTCAGCATAAAAACACATCTCCAATCCGAAAGTTATACTTTATTTTAACACGCCCATATGGAAATGTCAAACCCGTTTACAGAATATCTATCCAAAAAAACGTACTAATCAAACAGGAATGAAAAGAAATCTGCAATTTTAAAGGAATACTCAATATCAGTGTCATCATCTATTATTTCAACTCTGTCATCTGAGTCCTTGTCAGTTAATTCAGATGACCAGCCCAATGAAAACCCTGAAAAAATGAAATTATCCATTGAGATTTCAGGCAAAGCAAACGCCATTATTAAAGATACTAAAAACGCCGCTACTAAAGACTTTTGAAATTTTGTCATAATTAATGTCATATTTCCAAACGGAAACATGTACTCCTTTCCTATATACTGTAAAGTAATTATGGACTGAATATAATTTTATATACAAAAACGAGGAAACATTTTCATGTTTCCCCGGTTGCATCATTCAGGATAAAATTCTTCAAAAACTTTTTTTGCAATATCGCAGGATTCCTTTGCGTCCTTAGCGTAATAATCGGCGCCTATCTGTTTTGCGTAGTCAGGAGTTAGAACAGCTCCCCCCACCATAATTTTGCAGTCTACATTATTATCTCTAAGCAGTTTTATGGTTTTTTCCATACTTCCCAGGGTAGTTGTCATCAATGCGGATAGTCCCACAAGATGGACATTATTTTCCACTGCACAATCAAGCACTGCTTTATAATCCACATCTTTACCAAGATCAATCACATCATAACCATAGTTTTCAAGAAGCACTTTAACAATATTTTTACCAATATCGTGAATATCTCCCTTGACTGTGGCAACAATTATTTTTCCTTTTGAAACCGATTTTTCTCCTGTTTTAGCAAAATGATTTTTTATTACCTCAAAGCAAGACTGAGCTACTCCGGCAGTAAGAATAAGCTGAGGCAAAAAGATTTTTCCGCTTTCAAATTCGTTCCCTGTTTTATCCAATGCAGGAATAAGAATCTCATTGATAATTTTCATCGGATCGTTATTCTTGAGAAGCTCTTCGGTAAGCTTTGCTCCTTCATGCTTCAATCCGTTCTCCAGAGCATAAGGCAGGTCTATATTATTGTTTACATCGGGTTTAGGAACATTATCTTTTTTCTCTTTTCCATAAACGCCTATATATTCCACCGAATTTTCATCATAACCAGCCAGTACATTAAACGCTCTTACCGTTGCTGTCATAGCTTCTATATTAGGATTGATAATCGGCAGATCAAGTCCTTTTGTTAGTGCCATTGCAAGAAAATTATGGTTAACGATAACTCTTTCCGGCAGACCGAAGCTTATATTTGACACGCCAAGCACCGTTTTTAATCCAAGTTCATTTTTTACTCTTTCAACGGCATTCAACGTTTCCATAGCTCCTGCCTGCTCCGCCGATACGGTAAGTGTAAGGCAGTCGATATACACGTCTTCACGTCTTATACCCATTTCCAAAGCACGATCAAGTATCTTCTTTGCAATATTAAACCT
>JBJERB010000047.1:0-24366 GCA_051882055.1 Oscillospiraceae bacterium | reverse complement strand
TGCTCAATAGCCTGACCGAGTATATAATCAATATCTCCCTCTTTAAGTGCTGCCTGAAATCTCTTCTTACCCGTAGGATTAATACGCTCGCCTATTATTCTCGGTCTGTTTATTATAACAGTATTTGAAGGAGTACAGCAGGCGGCGGGAATATAATGAACTGTTTTAACGTATTTTTTATCACAAACAGCTTTGTTCAGTTCTCTTATATATTCAGGATTTGTACCGCAGCAGCCTCCGAAAATCTTTACGCCCAACGGTATCATTTTTTCCATAAGCTCTGCAAACTCAACAGGTGATATATTATATTCATTTGTAACGGGATCAGGCAGACCTGCGTTAGGCTTTACGACTACAGGCAGGTTTGTCCATTTACAAAGCTCCTCCACCACAGGGTACAGTTCGGCAGGTCCGAGAGAACAGTTTACACCGATTGCATCTACTCCGAGTCCTTCAAGAGTCAATGCCATTGAACTTATTGAACATCCCGTAAAGGTTCTCATGTTTTCTTCAAAGGTCATTGTACAGATAATCGGCTTGTCCGAGTTTTCTTTTGCGGCAAGCACAGCGGCTTTAAGCTCATACAGATCAGTCATAGTTTCAAACACTATCAAATCGCTGTCTTTGCCGGCTAAAATTTCTTCCTTAAAAATGTCGTAAGCCTCTTCAAAGGTCAAAGTGCCGGTAGGCTCCAGAAGCTGACCGATAGGACCGATATCAAGTGCCACAAGGGTATCTGTCCCTTTACATGCTGTTAAAGCATTGTCAATTCCTGATTTAATTATCTCAGCAACAGTATATCCGCATTTTGAAAGCTTATATCTATTGGCACCGAATGTATTTGCATAAACTATATCTGCCCCTGCATTGATATATTCTTTATGAATATCTATCAGCCACTGAGGTTTTTCTATATTAAGAACTTCGGGAGTTTCACCCATTTTCAGCCCCTTAGCCTGAAGCATAGTACCCATTGCACCGTCAAGGCACACAAATTCTTTATTTAAAAGCTGTTTAAACTCCACAGCGTTCACCTCTTTTTCTGAACTCACATCTATCACGCATATTACAGCAGACACAACCACGTCTGCCCTTTGAAATCTCATTTTCCGATATTCCGATAACCGCCGTTACCGACTTTCTTGGAACAAGTATCAAGCTATCTGAAACATTTACTCCCACACGTTTTTGAGCATCCAGAACATTGACAAACTCCGCTTGAATATCCAAAGGCAGATCTCCATATCCGGGAGAAAATCTCCATGTATAATTATAATCCCCCACTTGAGATTTAATAATCAATTCCGCTTCATTACAAACCTGCTCAATTGCGGCAGAAGCAAGACTATCGGTTATCACTGTTTTAGTCATATCAACAGCCTCATAGGAACGAATCAACGTATCTGCACCCATTGACAGAGTTGCACACATAAGCACACATCGTTCGCAGTCTTTTAAATGAATTGATATATCCTTTCCTTTAAGAACCAGAGAGGTGTTTTTAACTGAAACCCCATTATCAATATGTTCGATTTCAAAAACTTTATATATAAACCTGGGCTTGATAACCTGAAGAAGCCGTTCCTCACATTCATCGGTTATTTCAGCTAATTTCGGATCTATATTACCGTTTTTCATTCCCATGTATCGGAATGCTTCGGCACGGTTTACTCTTTTTATCTCCACAGTCAACGCCTCTCTATTTTACTGTATTATCTTTTGGTCCATGCATAGGCAACAGCTGAATGCTTTGAACAATAAGTCCTCAGGCTTGTTTTCTTAACAGCATATACAACATATTTATGAGGAGCATTACGTTTAAGTCCGGTAAGCGTAACCGACGAAACATTTCCTGTTTCTTTGAATTTATAATACTTTTTTGTTTTATCATTATATTTATAAATCCAATAATTCGTTGCTCCCGAAACCTTTTTCCAGCTCAGCATCTGATAAGTAGAGCCTATTTTCGTAAACTTCACTCCGCTTGGAGTACTGCACCGTGTTGCGACGGTCTGAATAGCTGAATAGGCACTGTATTTTTTACCATACACAGCCCGTACAGATACTTTATATGATGTATTTATTTTAAGATTTGTTATAGTACAGCCGGCAGTTTTCACCGTTTTATATGCCTTATACTTTTTTGTGGACGAATTATACAAATATACAACATACTTATCCGCACCGGAGGTTGCTTTCCACTTTAATGTCACAGAATTATCTGAATAGCTTCCCACAGAAAACACAGAGGGTTTAACCGCCAGATTTACTGTAAGGAACTTACTTGCTGTCCCCTTATACTCTTTTGAATCAAAAATCTTATAAGCCTGAACTCTGAACTTATGCGTGGTATATGCAGGCAGATTCTTTACCGTAAACGAATTGCCTTTACATTTCCCTAAAAGAACATATTTATCATTAACATATTCGTACACATTATATCCATCCGCCCCATAGGTTTTACTCCATGTCAATGTACATCCGGAAGCAGATATCTTTGAAGCCTTTAAGTTTTCAGGTGCATCACATCTTGTTATAACCTCGGAGTAATCGGAATACACACCGGGAATCTTATTCCCATTATACAAATAATATCCCCTTACTTTTATTTTATATTTACTTCCTGCATTTAAATTCTTTACAACAAAGCTGTTTTCTTTATTTGACGTCCAGCCGGCAGTAAATGTTTTTTGACTTCCGCAGTCATAAACAACGATCTGATATCCGTCACATTTCTGAGATATCTTATCCCATTTAACCTTAACTGTTGAAGTCGAATCGACAGTTGCTTTTACATTGCAGGTTTTTTCTGTTTTAGTACCCGTATAAAGCTCATTGGAATAAATGCCGTATTCACTTTCAAAGTCATCAAAAACAGGTGAATTATCATCGTTATAATACGACCTTACCCTAAACCGATATGTTGTACACGGTTCAAGGTCAACTACTTTATAAGTATTTTCATTTGTATATCCTATGATTTTATATTTGCCTGCGTCCTCATCATACATCTGGATTTCATAGCCGCTTGCATCGGACAAAGCCGTCCATGTAAGCATAAGTCCTGTTTGATTATAATATATATCCGACGCTACTTTTAAATCGGTAACTTTTTTTGACGAAACTGAAACTCCGTTAGAATAACCGGAATAAGAATAATTATTACCTATTTTATAATATGCTTTAACATAGAAACGAGTTTTGGCATAAGGAATTGCTACTGTTTTTGATGTTGAAGTTGTTTTACATACTTCCGTTATTTTATTTGTTGTCAAATCCTTAGCATATATTGCGTATCCGTATGCTCCGAAAATACCTGACCATGAAAGTTTTGCCTGAGAGCCTGTAGATACAGCTTTTAAGTCTGTTACCTTTTCAGGAGCTTTGGACATATACAATACATTCATATCAACATTAGTCGGTACGCCGCTTACATAGCCTTGCCCTGTATACTGCCACATGGAATAATCATTTTTATATGTAGTTTTGTTGCCATAATGTGCAACCCATATATCATATTTTTTCGCAAGCTCCACACCGTTTATAAGATTTGTAAGCCAATTATTACTTGCATAAACCCCAGCTCTGTAACCTGCCTGCTGAATCGTATCACAAAAAGCTTTACACAAATTTGTCTTTGCATTATATGAAAGGTGTGCATTATCAAGACGTGCACTTCCGTAATAAACTTCTTCAATATCAAAATATACAGGCAGTTCAAGTTTTATCCCGTTTAGCTGTTTCAAAACAAACTGAGCCTCTTCCCTTGCTTCAGCTGTATTAATTGCCTGAGTGAAAAAATACACTCCGACAGCCAAACCTGCTGCTTTCGCTTCTTTTATGTATTCTTTAAATTTACTGTCTACAACCAAAGCCCCGTTAACATATCCTCTGTATCCTACTCGTATAATTACAAAATCAATGCCTGATTTTTTGACTTTTACCCAATCAATATCGGAATTAAAATATGAAACATCAATTCCAAACACCTTTTTTACATTTGAAAATCTCGAATCATGTATAAGGTCTGAGGATCCATAAACGGACATAGTCATGGGACTGTATGCATATTTCAGATAAAGAGGATCATTATCATAATCCGGTTCAATTATCTCTGATTGTTCAGCAATTAAATCAGTTTGTTCCTCACTGTTGCTTTTACCGGAATTAATTTCTGACGCCAAAACAGAAAATGCCGATGTAAAAACTATTACCATTACAATGAGCAAAGAACACATTCTTTTAACAACCTTCATATTTCCCTCCAGAACATACAATATGAAAATAATTATACCATACAATAATCGAAATTGTCAAATTATCGACATTCTAACAGCTTGTATTTAATCTCTATTGACAAATAAATTTATATATGCTAAAATTATATAAGCCGAGGCGAGTAAGGCAATACATACATTAGTTTGTATGCGTTCCGTCTTTGCTAAAACAAAAATGAATTTATGATATAAAAAACACAGTTCATCAGATGTGCTTACGCACTGACGTTATCGATTATGCTAACCAAAGCATAAAAGATGTTAAGGGAACACGGTGAGAATCCGTGACAACAGCCATTATCGTATCTGAGCATTGCAGAAACAGCCCACTGCCAAAGCTCTCAAGTCGGAATGCTTTTCGTTCTGTGATATGCAATAACTCCCTTGGGTATATGAAGGGTCAAATGCACTAAAGCTATGCAAAACGCTTAATACGGAATTATTATGCCTTAAGTGTTTTTTATCGGTAATTAATGCACTCTTCATCACGAGGAGTGCATTTCTTTATTCATATTTTCATATAAAAAACTTGAAAGAAGGAATTTTATCATGAAAAGTTCAATCAAATTGCTGTTTTTAACCATCTTTTGCTGTTTCCTTACTTTGTCATTTGCAGGCTGTAACAGCAGTGAAAAATCAAATTCAAGCTCTGAAACTGTTACTTCAAGCGTTTCGGAATCATCAACATCAGAAGCATCATCTAAAGAACTTACAGGACTTTGGTCTACTGCTGTTTATACCGAAGACACAGAAGTAGGCGAGGGTGCTAAAACCGTCAGCGTAGAAGTATCTGCCGAAGACAAGTCAATCACATTTACAATTCATACAGACAAAGAAAACCTTGCCGACGCACTTACCGACAACAATCTGGTATCGGGAGACGAAAGCGAATACGGGCTTTATATCAAAGAAGTAAACGGAATCAAAGCAGATTATGACGTCGACAAAGCTTACTGGGCAATCAGCAAAGACGGCGAATACCTGAACACAGGAGCTGACAGCACAACTATTGCCGACGGAGAACACTATGAACTCACCTATACAAAAGGCTAAAAAGAAACCGTTTCTTACACCGTCTGAAATGACGATATTTGCCATGCTGGGAACATTAATGTTCTGCTCAAAAGTGATTATGGAATGGGCTCCAAACATTCACTTGCTTGGTATGTTCACAATGGTCTACACACTGGTATACCGTGTAAAGGGGCTTGTACCTATTTACGTTTATGTATTTCTTAACGGCATTTATGCAGGATTTGCACCCTGGTGGATTCCATACCTATACATCTGGACAGTTTTATGGGGAATAACAATGCTTCTTCCAAAAAAGATGCCCACCGCAGCAGCCACATTTGTTTATCCTGTTATATGCGCTATCCACGGACTATGTTTTGGGACTTTATATGCTCCGGCTCAGGCAATAATGTTTGGGTTAAACTTCAAGCAAACCATTGCATGGATCGCAGCAGGTCTCCCCTGGGACGCAGTTCACGGAATAGGAAATTTTGCGGCAGGTTTTTTAATAATACCACTCACAAAGCTATTAAGAAAGTTCGACAAAAACGCATACAGAATAAGCCAATGAAAGATTAAGGCTGATGCAGTTAATTCCTGCATCAGCCTTTTTATTATGAACCAAACAACATTTTATCTGACATTGCGTCATCAGCTGTATCAGAATAAAGTCTCATCAGCTTTTCAACGGTCATATTCTGACGTTCCTCGCCTTCAAGAACAAGTATAACCTTTCCCTGACTCATGACCAGAGTTTTATTTCCGTATTCCAAAGCATTGGAAATATTATGGGTAATCATAAGGGTAGTTATTTTATTCTGCTTGACTATTTTATCGGTAAGCTCCATAACCTTTCCTGCGGTTTTAGGGTCAAGTGCTGCCGTATGCTCATCAAGCAACAGCAGTTTTGGAGTAACAATAGTTGCCATAAGCAATGTAAGAGCCTGTCGCTGTCCGCCCGAAAGAAGTCCTACAGGAGTTTTTAACCTATCTTCAAGACCCAGATCAAGCTCTTTGAGCTTTTCTCTGAAAAATGCAACATCTTTCATTTTTATCCCCGGAGAAAGACTCCGTCTTTTACCTCTGCTATATGCCAAGCCCAGATTTTCTTCTATAGTCATATTAGGAGCTGTTCCCCGAAGAGGATCCTGAAAAAGTCTTCCGATATGTCTTGCCCTCTGATGTTCTTTCAGATTAGTTATATTCTTTCCGTCAAGAAAAATTCTGCCGCTGTCAATTTCACAAGAACCGCTGACAGCATTCATAAGCGTTGACTTTCCGGCACCGTTTGAGCCGATAACGGTAATAAAATCACCGTCTTCAATATCAAGACTGATATTCTGAAGCGCCTTTCTTTCATTTACGGTATTTGCATTAAAAGTAATGCTTACATTTTCCATTTTAAGCATTTCACGACGCCTCCTTTATTCTTTTTTGAAAACATTTTTTAAAAAGCTTTACTCCGTATTTTTTTATTGCCGGAAGAGAAATTGCAAGAGCTACAATAACAGCAGAGAACAGCTTTGTATAATTGCTGTCCATACCCAGGCTCATAGCAAACGCCAGAACAAATCTATATGCAATTGCTCCGATAACTGCGGCAAGTATGCCATTTAAAATTGTATGTCTTGTAAAGAAAATTTCGCCTATTATAATTGACGCAAGTCCTACTACAAGCATTCCCGTACCGCTGTTTGTATCTCCTGCGGAGGAATACTGAGCATACATTGCACCGCTGAGAGAAACAAGAGCATTTGCTATGGCAAAACCGAGAATTTTCATCCTATCGGAATTGATAGAAGAAGCTCTTACCATAAATTCATTATCCCCGGTAGCTCTAAGGGACATTCCCGCCTGTGTTTTCAAAAATGCAAACAGGAGAACAGCCGCAATAATTACAACTATTGCTCCGGTTACGAGCTTATAATAATCTCCGAAATATTTTTCCATTACAGTAAAGACGGTATCTTTTCTATAAAGAGAAATATTCGGTCTGTCCATAATTTTCAGATTGATGGAATAAAGAGCGGTCATGGTAATAATACCTGCTAAGATAGGCTGAACGTTCAGTTTTGTGATCAGCGTTCCTGTGACGCAGCCTGCGATTGCACCTGCAACTACAGCAAGAAGTATTCCCTGAACATAATTACCGTTATAGGCGTTCATTACCGAAACTGCCACGCCCAAAGTAAAAGTTCCGTCAACAGACAGATCGGGTATATCAAGAATACGGAAGGAAATAAATATACCCAAAGCAAGCAATGCAAAAACCAGTCCCTTTTCAAACGTACCGGTAACCACGCTTTCCGTCAGTCGTGTATTAATTATTACTAATAAAAGCACCAGCAGTATTGCTTTCGGCAGCAATGAAACAATATTTTTCTTATTAAGCTTCATATGTAATAAAATCCTTTCATTAACAAAGGGACAAATAAAAAGCCTCTGCCCTATTGAAAAAATAGTGAAGTGAATTTCTCCACTTCACTATTATACATTGTTTTAACTCACTTTGCAATAGCATTATTCAAATACAACTGTTTTTTCATCGTTCATAATGTCATCAGGAACAGTAATGCCGATTGTTTCAGCAGTTGTCTTATTGATATAATTGCTTAAATCCTCATTGAACACCTTAACGGGAATTTCTGAAGCTTTTTTCTCACCGCTGAGAATCTGAGCTACCATATTTGCAGTTTCTTTACCAAGGTCGGTATATTCAATTCCCACAGTAGCGAATCCGCCGTCCATAACCATTGAATCAGCACCCACGAACATAGGAACCTTTGCTTTATTCATAACTTCGGCTACAGTACCCATAGCACCTGCAATTGTATTATCGTTAGGCGAGAACACTGCATCACATTCTGAAGCAAGCTTCTGAGCAGCTTCCTGAACTTCTGATGTATTTGTAGCGGCACCTTCAACAACCTTGATACCGTTTGCATCACAATATTCTTTAACTTCTTTCAGGCATGAAACCGAATTATCTTCGCCTGTATTATAAAGATATCCAAGAGTTTTGATCTCCGGCTTTAAAGTCTTTGCAAAATCGAGAATTTTACTTATTGCCAGCTTATCGGAAGTACCTGTAATATTTCCGCCTGTGCTTTCAAGAGAATCTACAATTCCTGCACCCACAGGATCTGTTACAGCTGAGAAAACAACCGGAATTTCTTCTGAATAAGGAGCTGCAAGCTGAGCACACGGAGTTGTGATTGCAACGATTACATCATCACCGTCAGCCTTAAACTGGTCAAGTATCTGCTGAACAGTTGTAGCCTCTCCATTAGCCTGCTGAAGATCGATTGTACAATTATCGCCGTCTTTATATCCAAGCTCTGCAAGCTGATCGACAACAGCATCACGGATTGTATTAAGAGATGTATGCTCCATAATCTGAACTATTCCGATTTTATAATGCTTTTCATCCTTTGCGGCAGAATCAGCAGTTGATGAATCCTCCTTAACTCCGCATGAAGCAAAGGAAGACACAGCCAAAGCTGCACAAGCCATCAAGGAAAACAATTTTTTCATTTTCATATAAATCACCTGTCCTCATTAAATTAGCACAGAAGAATCAGCCCTTCTGCACTTTAGTGTACTATTATATTAAAACACATTATTATCAATTTGTCAATACACATAATCAAAAAAACAAAGTTGACATCAAAAATATTTAATGATACTATATTTATTAGTACATATTATAATATATATCGACGTAAAAACACAAATATATCTCATAAATATAAAATTTTCACTTAAACAGAAAGGAGCTTTATATGAAACTGCTATTTATTTTCACAGGCGGAACAATCGGAAGCACACTTCATGACGGATATATTTCAACCGACAGCAATAGGCCTTACAGACTTATTGAAGAATACAAACGCAGATACGGTTTATTCTATGAATATGATATTTTACAGCCTTATACGGAGCTAAGCGAAAACAACACGGGTGACACCATTAAAGCCTTATGCCGGTGTTTAAAAGAAAATGTACAAAAGAACTATGACGGCATTATTTTAACTCACGGAACAGACACGCTTCAATATTCTGCTGCGGCAATTTCATATATATTAGGCAGCGAATGCATTCCGGTATGTATTGTTTCATCAAATCTGCCTATTGAAGATAAAAACGCCAACGGAATTGACAATCTTCATGCCGCCGTAAAGTTTATTGAGGAATCCGGTTCAAAAGGGGTATGGGTTTTATATAAAAATCCCGGCGATAGGGTAAAAGCACATCGTGGCACACGGCTTATTCCAAGCCAGCCCTATTCAGACTGTTTTTACAGCATTGACAACTCATATTTCGGGGAATATGACAGTGATTTTAAATTCTATCCTAACAAAGGATACAGCGAAAAATCAGATGAAACTGATCCTCTTCCCTATTGGGGACTTAAAGAAAGCTGTCAGACAATATTAAGAATTGAACCTTATCCGGGAATGGTATATCCAAGGCTTACTGATGAAGTTAAATATATTATTCACGGCAGTTTTCATTCAGGCACCATAAACACTGTTTCCCTGCAAGCCAAAAGATTTTTTGAAGACGCCAAAGAAAAAGACATAACAGTATTTCTGACAGGAGCTTCAAGCGGAGATACTTATGAAAGCACAAAACTATTCGAGAAATTACACATTATTCCCCTGCCGAAAGCATCACCCATAGCAATGTATGTAAAACTATGGTTATGCGTATCATCAGAACAAGATGTCAAAAGCATAATGACAAAATCCATATCGGGAGATATTTTAGCTTAATTAACATTAATTAAAGAACCGTATCCATAAAACATGGGTACGGTTTTTTCACGAATTAGTACACAAGGTACTTTAAAAATTATAAAGTTTTATATCTGAAAGTAGACAAAAGTATTATTTATCTTCCTGAGGTTTAATATATGCCTTTAATTGCTTATAATTGTCTTTGTTATTTTTTATATATATTGATTTTTGATTTTGTTAATATTATCTAATTTGTCCATTGTAAATAATTCTTTTCCAATTCTCAAAAAGCATTAAAGGGGGTGATAACATTGCTTCCAGACAATGCAATCATTTATGCAGACGGTTCAGTAACCGTCAACGATATTATATACATTGACATTGACGATTACTTCGACTGCATGAATTAAAGCAATAGGCAGGGGAATAGATAACCGCTATTCCCGTATGACCTATAATTATTATAATACGACTTTTAAAAAAAGTCAATATGTTTATAAATAAAATATACACAACATTCCGGTCATCTATATCAATATAAGTCTTTATCAGTTTACTTACATTTAACATACATTGCCTTTTGGAGTTAACATTAAAAAGGATATAATCAAGTTGTACAAAAAAGTACAATTTACATTAACTTTAAACTTTGAAAGGAGGATATGCTCTTAACTTTAAAGAGCATGATCAGTATTATGAAAAAAATTTTAGGAGTAATTGCAGCAAGCATTCTTGCACTCAGTGCATTTGCAGGCTGCACAAGCGAAAGTTCAACATCAGAAGGTTCATCAAAAGAAGCTAATTACGCACCTCTCAGTGGAACAGTTTCCACCGATGGTTCAACTTCAATGGAAAAGGTTATCGGTTTCCTGAGCGAGGCTTACATGGAAGAAAACAGCGGAGTTAAGGTTACATACAACCCAACAGGCTCAGGTTCGGGTATTCAGGCTGTTTCCGAAGGCAGATGCGATATCGGACTTTCAAGCCGTGATCTGAAAGACGAAGAGAAAGACGGTCTCACAGGAACAGTTGTTGCTCTGGACGGTATTGCAGTTATCGTTAATCCGGAAAACAAGGTAGAAGATCTTACTATTGAAGATATCGGAAAGATCTACAAAGGAGAAATTACAAACTGGAAAGAGCTTGGCGGAGATGACAAACCAATCGTATGTATCGGACGTGAGGCTGCTTCAGGAACAAGAGACGGTTTTGAATCAATCACCGGCACAGAGGATTCCTGCAAATATGCACAGGAGCTGACTTCAACCGGAGATGTTGTTCAAACAGTTTCTTCAAACCCGAATGCAATTGGATATGCTTCTCTTGCTTCAGTAAGCGAATCGGTCAAGACATTGAAAGTAAACGGTGTTGCTCCTTCAACAGAAACAATCCAGGACGGTTCATACAAGATCCAGAGAGACTTTGTCCTCGTTACCAAAACAGACACAGAACTTACCGGAGCAGCAAAAGATTTCTTTGACTTTGCAACAAGCAGCGACGCTGATCAGCTTATCGAAAAAGCAGGAGCAGTACCCGTTAAAAGATAAGAACCTAAGGAGTCTGAATATTAATGAATAAGCTAAAAAAGACGGCAGATATTCTTGAAAAAATCATGAGTGCAGTCTTCACATTCTGCGGATTCCTTGCAGTTGCTTTTGTATTGCTGATTACAGTATTCCTTGTGATTTCAGGTACTCCGGCTATTAAGGAAATCGGAATTACCGATTTCCTTTTCGGAAAGATCTGGGCTTCAACAGCTTCAACTCCCCTTTACGGAATATTGCCATTCATATTAACCTCAATATACGGAACATTCGGAGCTATACTGATTGGAGTACCTATAGGTCTTCTCTGTGCCATATTTCTTTCAAAAATGACTAACAAAAGAATATCCCGAATTGTAAGTTCAGCAGTTGACCTGCTTGCAGGAATACCTTCGGTTGTATACGGACTTGTAGGAATGATACTGATCGTTCCGACAGTAAGAGAAGCTTTCGGACTCCCCGACGGAGCAAATCTTTTCTCAGCAATTATAGTGCTTGCTGTAATGATTCTTCCATCGGTAATTTCAGTATCCCAAACAGCAATAAGCTCCGTACCTACTGAATATGAAGAGGCTTCCCTTGCACTGGGAGCAACAAAGACCGAAACGGTTTTCAAAGTTATCGTTCCTGCCGCTAAAAGCGGAATACTCACTTCGGTAGTTCTCGGCATTGGAAGAGCAATCGGTGAAGCAATGGCTGTAATGATGGTTTCGGGAAATGTGGCAAACATGCCCGGTATTTTCAAAAGCGTCAGGTTCCTGACCACTGCGGTAGCAAGTGAAATGTCCTATTCATCAGGACTTCAGAAACAGGCTTTATTTTCCATAGCATTAGTATTATTCGTATTTATTATGATTATAAATCTAATACTTAACCTTGTTGTAAAAAGGGAAAAGAAATAGATACGTTAACTTTCAGCCACAGGAATCAGCCTGTATCGGAAGGAGAAAAGATTAAATAATGGATAATAAAATATCTGCAAAAAGAAAAATAAAATGCGGTATTCTTAATATTCTTATGTATGCGGCAGCAGGCTTAATATGCCTGCTGTTAGCAGGTATAATTGGATATATTCTTTTCAGAGGAATACCTCATATCACCTGGGAACTGCTCTCAACAAAGCCAAGTCTGTTAAAAGACTCAATCGGAATACTGCCAAACATACTTAATACTGTATACATCATTCTGATAACGATTATTATTGTACTTCCTCTGGGAGTGGGTGCTGCCATATACCTGAACGAATATGCAAAAAACAAAAAGGCAGTAAGGATAATCGAGCTTGCAACAGAAACGCTTTCCGGTATTCCGTCAATTATTTACGGACTTGTAGGCATGTTGGTATTTGTACAGTTTTGTTCTCTCGGAACAAGCATTATGGCAGGTTCACTTACTCTTGTTATAATGACTTTGCCCACGATTATCCGCACCACTCAGGAAAGTCTCAAGACCGTACCTCAGAGTTATCGTGAAGGTTCCCTTGCGTTGGGCTGCGGAAAATGGTACATGATAAGAACCGTTGTACTTCCCTCCACTATTGACGGAATAGTTACAGGCTGTATTCTGTCAATAGGGAGAATTGTAGGCGAAAGTGCCGCCCTGCTGTTTACCGCAGGAATGGCAAACGAAATCATCGGTCTATGGGAAGCTGTGCTTCCGGGCAAGGCAGGCTCTACCCTAACGGTTGCACTTTACATGTACGCAAAAGAGCGAGGAGAATTTGATGTTGCTTTTGCTATTGCAGCAATACTTCTCATACTAACATTTATTATAAATCTTTCTGCTAAGATCGCAGCAAAGAAGCTAAAGAGAGGATAACATATGTCTGAAATTATCACAGTAAAGGACCTTAATTTATGGTACGGAGCTAATCATGCTCTGAAAAACATAAATATTAATATTCCGGAAAAACAGATAACCGCACTTATCGGACCTTCCGGCTGCGGAAAATCAACATTTCTCAAAACCCTGAACCGCATGAATGATCTGGTGGAAGATTGTCGCATTGAAGGCGACATTCGTCTTGACGGCAAAGACATATACAATGATTTTGACGTAAATATACTCCGCAAGCGTGTGGGAATGGTATTTCAGAAACCAAATCCGTTTCCTATGAGTATTTATGACAACATTGCATACGGTCCGAGAATACACGGTATAAAATCAAAAGTAAAGCTTGATGAGATTGTAGAAAAATCACTACGACAGGCGGCAATCTGGGATGAATGCAAAGACAGATTAAAGAAAAGTGCATTAGGAATGAGCGGTGGGCAGCAGCAAAGACTATGCATTGCAAGAGCTTTGGCGGTTGAACCTGAAATTTTGCTAATGGACGAACCCACCTCTGCCCTTGACCCCATTTCCACTTCAAAAATTGAAGATCTTGCAATAGAGCTGAAAAAGAAATATACCATAGTCACTGTTACTCACAATATGCAGCAGGCAGCTCGAATTGCAGACAAAACTGCATTTTTCCTGCTTGGTGAAATCATTGAATTTGACGATACCGAAAAAATGTTCTCTACCCCTAAGGACAAGAGAACAGAAGATTATATTACGGGGAGGTTCGGATAATGAGAAACAGATTCGAAAGACAGCTTGCACAGCTTAACACCGAGCTTATAACCATGGGAGCTTTATGCGAGGATGCAATAAGCTGTGTTGCAAAATTTTTAATTGACAACGACGAAACAAACAGAGCCAACGTTTTTGAAGCGGACAGACAAATCGACCAGAAAGAACGTTATATCGAATCTCTTTGCATGAAGCTGATCCTTCAGCAGCAGCCGGTCGCTTCCGACTTACGCACAATATCGGCGGCACTGAAAATAATCTCGGACATGGAGCGTATCGGAGATCAGGCGTCTGATATTGCTGAAATTGCCGAATATGTTTCCAAAAGCAATATAAGAATTGAAACGCACATAAACGATATGGCAAGAGCCGCTATAACTATGGTTTCCAACAGCATAGAATCATTTGTGAAAAACGACGTTACCCTTGCTTCGGAAGCAATAAAAAACGATGATATTGTAGACAATTTATTTATTAAGATAAAAAACGAATTGATTCAGGCGGTGCAGTCAAAAGACGAGGACGCCGAAGCCCTGATAGATTTATTAATGATAGCAAAATACTTTGAGCGTATCGGCGACCATGCCGAAAACATCGCCGAATGGGTCATTTATTCCATTACAGGAAAACACGCCGATTAAAACATAAAATAGATGTATTGATTTTAACCCTCAACCGCTGTATAATATAGGGAAAGGACGTGAAACTAATGATTTGTTTAATTGAAGACGATGATAATATTCGCAAGCTTGTAAGCTATGCACTTAACAAAGAGGGCTTTCAGGTCGCCGGTTTCTCCTGCCCTAAAGATTTCTGGGAACGTTCGGACGATGATAACCCGGAACTGCTCCTGCTTGACATAATGCTTCCGGGAGAAGACGGTTTATCTGTACTTACAAAAATCCGAAGCAACGAAAAGACAAAAGATGTTCCTGTGATTATGCTTACTGCAAAAGGCAGTGAATTTGACAAGGTTACCGGTCTTGACATGGGTGCGGACGATTATATATCCAAACCCTTCGGAATGACCGAGCTTATATCAAGAGTAAAGGCTGTACTGAGGAGAAGCGGCAGAATAAACAAACAGGAAAACAAGATATACCATATCGGAAACCTTTACGTCAATCCCGAAAAGCACATTATTGAAGTATCGGGCAAGCCCATTTCTCTTTCATACAAAGAATACTGTTTACTTATGGTTTTACTTGAAGCCGAAGGAAAAGTAGTAAAACGAAACGAACTATTAAACCGAGTATGGGGAGAATTCTATGAGGAATCAAGAACCCTTGACGTTCACATAAGAAAACTGAGAGTAAAACTCGGCGACAGCGGTGATTTAATCCAAACAGTAAAAAATATAGGCTATAAAATCGGAGGAGAAGCGAATGAATAAAAAGATATTTCGCTCTGCATTTACAACGGCTGTTATTGTACTTATAGCAAGCGTTGTTCTGATACTCGGAATACTGTTTAACTTTTTTGAAAAACAGCTGAAAAACGAACTTAAAAGCGAAGCCGTTTCCCTTTCTCATGCAATAGAAAACGAGGGGCTGTCCTTTTTTGATAATTTTGAAATAAAAGACAAACGTATAACTTTAATTGCTGCCGACGGTCAAGTGCTTGCAGACACCACAGCGGACATATCCGAACTTGACAACCATTCAGACCGCAAAGAATTTATAGAAGCCATTGAAAACGGCACAGGAAGCAGCGAAAGATACTCCAAAACTCTGACAGAAAAAACAATCTACTACGCAGTTAAACTGAACAACGGAAACGTTCTCCGAGTATCAACCACTCAATACACTGCAGTAACAATATTAATCAGCATTATCCAGCCAATAATCATTGTTCTGATAATTGCTCTTATACTTTCGCTGATTTTATCTTCAAAAGTATCAAAAAGCATTGTTAAACCCATAAACAGCCTTGACCTTGACAATCCTGCAAGCAACAACACTTACGAGGAGCTATCTCCCCTTTTAAGCAAAATTGCCGCACAAAAACGAACAATCAAAAAACAGCTCAGCGATGCAAAGCAAAAGCAGGAAGAATTCAGACTTATTACCGAAAACATGAGCGAAGGTTTTTTAGTTATAGATGACAAGACTAATCTTCTCACATATAACTCGGCCGCTCTCAAACTTCTTGGTATTGAAGAAGCGTCAAATGACAGTGTACTCACACTAAACCGCACAAAAAGTTTCCGAAATGTAATTGAAAGCGTACTTTCCGGTCAAAGAACAGAAAGCAGCATGTATCTAAACGACAGAAGTTATAATCTTATTGCCAATCCTGTATTTGAAGGGGAAAAAGCCATCGGTGCTGTAATTATAATCATTGATGTTACGGAAAGCGTAAAAAGAGACGCTTTAAGGCGTGAATTTACCGCCAATGTATCACACGAGCTTAAAACTCCGCTTACATCAATTTCCGGTTTTGCCGAGCTGATGACGTCAGGAGGAACACCAGATGAAACAGTAATTGATTTTTCAAAATCAATTTATGAAGAAGCTCAGCGTCTTATATCTCTTGTAAATGACATAATTAAAATTTCGGAGCTTGATGAAAATTCAGGACAGTTTGAGGAAGGAACGGTAGACCTATATGAACTTTCTCAGGAAATCATCAAACGACTGAAAATGGAAGCCGACAAAAAGAATGTTACCTTTCACCTTTCGGGTGAATCAGCAAAAATAATCGGCGTACCTAAAATTATTGATGAAATGATTTATAACCTCTGCGACAATGCGGTAAAATACAACAAAGATAACGGTACCATAGACATTATCATAAGCACTTCGGATGATAAAGTCAAGTTTACAGTTCGTGACACAGGAATCGGCATACCGATTTCACATCAGGACCGCATCTTTGAAAGATTTTACAGAGTAGACAAAAGTCATTCAAAAGCTGTGGGCGGCACAGGGCTTGGTCTATCAATAGTAAAGCACGGTGCAATTTATCACAATGCTGATATTACCCTTGACAGCAAAGAAGGAAAAGGCACAATCATTTCAATAACATTCCCAAAACAACATAATTAATTCTGCATTACAAAAAGGATTTCCGATTTCTGCCCAGTTTTATATGCTGGAAGCAGGTCGGAAATCCTTTTTATAGCCGAATTATTTATTAATACAAAGTAACTATTAATTTAATAAAGTTTTAAAATACAAAAAAACTATTGACAGCTTTTTTTTATGATGATATAATATTTAAGTCGATTGCGGCAGTGCTGGAATAGGCAGACAGGCACGTTTGAGGGGCGTGTGTCTTCGACGTACGGGTTCAAGTCCCGTTTGCCGCACCAAATTATAGATCTTGCAATAGCTTATTTAAAGCCGTTTGCAAGATCTTTTTTATTGTATAACGAAAAAATGTTGGGGCTTTCACCCCAACATTCGTTATATAAATTTAGTTTTCAAAGAATACAGAAAAAGCTTTGAAAGCCATGTATATATCAATTTTGGCAGTGACTTCAAATGGAGCATGCATGGATAGTACAGGCACTCCAACGTCGATAACGTCAATGTTGAGGTTTGCAATGTATTGTGCAACCGTTCCGCCGCCGCCCATGTCTACTTTTCCAAGTTCACCGGTTTGCCATATAACGTTGTTTTTGTCAAATAGATTTCGGATCTTGCCTACAAATTCTGCTGAGGCGTCTGAAGTTCCTGATTTGCCTCTCGAACCTGTAAATTTTGTAGCAACTACTCCGTAATTGATTTTTGATGCGTTCCTTAATTCCGTAACATCTGAAAATGTAGGATCCACAGCAGCGTTTACATCGGCAGATAAACATTCAGATGCAGACATTACATTGTATCCTTCAAATCCCTGCATTTTTGCAAGATTGTTGATAAAATAAGGCAGATATGAGCTGTTAAGTCCTGTGTTTCCGTCGCTGCCTGTTTCTTCTTTATCTGTCAGTACGGTCATGCAGGTGTGCTTTGGAGCTTTGCATTTGAGAATTGCCTGAAGTGCAGGATATGCACAAACTCTGTCGTCCTGCCCGTATCCACCTACCATGCTTCTGTCAAATCCCAAATCCGATGCCTTGAATTGCGGTACGGCTTCAAGCTCAGCCGAAATAAAGTCGTCTTCAACTATTCCGTATTTTTCGTTGAGTATTGACATTATGTTGAGTTTAACTTTGTTTGAGATTTTGTCATCTTTAAATGGTCGTGAGCCAACAAGAATGTTAAGCTCTTCTCCTTTTATAAGCTCTGCAGGAGTTCTTTTCATCTGTGCGTCTGCAAGATGAGGAAGTAAATCGGTAACGCAGAAAACAGGATCGCCTTTGTCTTCTCCGATGTTTACCGTAACTGTTTCGCCATCTGATTTAACGATAACTCCGTGGAGCGATAGAGGAATAGCAGTCCATTGATACTTCTTTATGCCTCCGTAATAGTGAGTTTTAAAAAGTGCCATTTCCTGTTCTTCGTATAGGGGATTTTGTTTTAAATCAAGTCTTGGGGAGTCAATGTGTGCAGCGGCAATGCGAACACCCTCTGATAAAGGCTTTTTACCCATAACTGTCAGTATAACAGCTTTACCTCTGTTGTTGTAATAGAATTTGTCACCCTCAATGTATTCCTTGCCCGGAATGTACTCTTCAAAGCCGTTTTTCTTTGCAAGCTCAATGGCGAGTGTAACCGCTTCACGCTCGGTCTTTGCCTTGTTTATGAAATCTTTGTACCCTTCGGCAAACTTGTCGGATTTTTTCAGCTTGTCATCGCTTAAAATCAATCCACCGTGCTTGTGATTTGAAATCAGCTTTTCTTCCAGCTTTTCAGCCTGTGTCTTTTCATTCTTTTTGTCCATTTTATTATTCCTCCTTAATTTTTTCCTTGTATTTGTCATAAGCTACCGTGACTTTGTATATATAATTCGCGGTTACTTTTGACGGAACATCATCAATCTCAAAATTATCCGGATCTATGGTTCCGTCTTCGATCCATCCGTCAACTGCTCCCATACCTCCGTGGTATGCCGCAGCGGCAATCTGAAAGGAATCATACTTGTCATAAAGATATTTTAACATATATGTCCCGTATTTTATATTAATCTCAGGTTCATACATATCGTCAAAAGAATCGCTTTGTTTATCTCCCAATCTGAATTTTACCCAGTTGTATGCTTCCTCCATCAACTGCATAAGGCCTCTTGCTCCGACATCAGAAGTGGCATCCGGATCAAAATGACTTTCTGTATTTATTATAGCATAAACAAAACAGGGATCTATGTCGAATTCACTTGAATATTTTAAAACAAATTCCTCGTATTTTATGGGATAGGTAAAATTATTAGGACTGAACTCCTTTGCTTTATTTGCAATTTTATCAAAATACCGGCAGAAAAGCAGTCCTCCGATTATAATCAGAATTATTATTATGGGAAAGAAATTAATATGCTTTTTCTTTTTCCTATTTTTTGTTTTTGCCATTGAATCTCCTTTTTATTTTTTCTATAATTTCTTTACATTGCATTAATGCATATTCTTCATTGTGGTTGTTTTTTATTATATAATCTGAATTCTCCACAAAAAAATTCTCTGATTTTTGTGAGCTAAACCTTTTTTCTATTAATTCTGTCGGTATATTATCCCGTTTTGCTATTCTTTCGGCTCTTATATTTTTTTCGGCAACACAACTTATAATGCAGTCACATAACTTATCCACTCCTGCTTCAAAAAGTGTGGGTGCGTCAAGAAGAATATATTTCGCTCCCCCATTAGTAAGCAATGTTATCTCCGATTTAATATCATCAATAATATACGGAAAAATTGTCTTGTTAAGCAAAGTCAGTTTTTCGTTGTTGCCAAAAACCAATTCAGAAAGCAGTCTTCTGTTTAATCTAAGACTGCTGTCAAAGCATTGGGGAAAAATCTCAGATAATGCTTTACAGCACTTGCTGCCCGGACGGGTAACATTTTTAGCTATAATATCACAGTTGATTATTGAAAACCCGTTTTCCTTAAAAGCTTTGCTTACCGTAGTTTTTCCTGCTCCGCTTTGTCCTGTCAGACCGGCAACTATATAGTCTTTCATAGCTCGCTTGTGCTTCATTAGTGGAAGCTGATGTCACTCCTTTTGCATGGTTTAAATACTGATTACCTGAAATCCGGCAGCTCTTAAAAGTCTGTTGTAGACTGCAAGCCCCACACCTGTTTTGACCGGACATCTCGCATAAACTTTTTTTGCCCCAACCCTATCAAATTCACGAAGCACCTCAAATAGCAGATGTGCCTGTTGTTCGGAAGTGCTGCCGTATGAAATACAGGGAACATCAATGCCGTTTATTTCACTGTCATTAAAGGTCATGCACCATAAATCTTTTTCTTTATGCTCAGAAATAAACTGCCTGTATTCTGTTAAGTCGCTGTCAATTATAGTAATGTCTGCTTTGGGCGAATAATGCTTGTATTTCATGCCCGGTGACGCAACGGTTGCATCTGCTTTCAGCATATGCAGTACGCCGTTGTCTATAATAACATTTTCTGTGACTTCTTTTAAATCCTCAACTGAAATAAACCCCGGTCTTAATAGCCTGATAGAATCTCCTTCAAAGGAAATCACAGTTGATTCAACACCTACTGCTGAAAACCCACCGTCTATAATGCAAGGTATCCGTCCGTTCATGTCATTAAAAACATGTTTTGCAGTTGTCGGAGAAGGACTTCCGGATAGATTTGCGGAAGGTGCGGCAAGAGGAAAGCCACAGGCTTCAATGATTCTTCGTGCGATTTTATGAGAAGGCATACGTATTCCTACGGTTTGAAGACCTCCGCTTGTAATCATAGGTATTTTGTCCGATTTGGGCATTATCATGGTAAGAGGACCAGGCCAGAATTTCTCTGCACATTTTTTTGCGTTATCAGGTATGCTTGATACAAGTCCACTGAGCATATCCATTGAAGATATATGCACAATAAGCGGATTATCTGACGGTCTGCCTTTTGCTTTGAAGATTTCTGCGACTGCATTTTCATCAAATGCATTTGCAGCAAGTCCGTATACCGTTTCGGTGGGTATACCAACAACTTTACCGTCTTTTAACAATCGGGCTGCAATTTCTGTTGAATGGCTGCTGTTGTCCAGTATTTCCGTTTTAAAACTCATTTTTATGCTTCTTCCTGCTGTGACAGCTTTGCTGCCTGATCGGCAGTAGCAAGTGCGTCAATAACTTCGTCAAGATTTCCGTTGAGGATATATTCCAGACGATAAATAGTCAGACCTATTCTGTGGTCAGATATTCTTCCCTCAGGATAATTATAGGTTCTTATACGTTCCGAACGATCACCGGTACCTACCTGTGACCGTCTTTCCGAAGCAATTTTGCTGTCATGCTCCGCCTGCTTTTGGTCAAGAAGACGAGAACGAAGTACTTTAAGTGCTTTCTCTTTATTTTTATACTGTGAACGTTCGTCCTGACATTCAACAACCATACCTGTAGGAATATGGGTTATTCTGATTGCAGAGGAAGTTTTGTTAATGTGCTGACCGCCTGCTCCTGAGGAACGGAACACGTCGATTTTCAAATCCTTTTCCTCGTTCAGGTCAAGCTCGACTTCATCAGCCTCAGGCAATACCGCAACAGTTACGGTTGACGTATGAACACGTCCCTGGGATTCTGTTTCCGGTACACGCTGTACTCTGTGAACTCCGCTTTCATATTTTAATCTTGAATATGCACCCTCGCCTTCAATGGAAAAAGAAATTTCCTTGTATCCGCCAAGCTCTGTTTCATTTGCATTCAGTATATCTATATTCCAGCCCTTTGATGCAGCGTAAAGGGTATACATTCTGTATAGTGAATTTGCAAAGAGTGCCGCTTCTTCTCCTCCGGCACCTCCTCTTATTTCCACAATTACATTCTTTTCATCGTTTGGATCCTTAGGCAAAAGAAGTATTTTTAGCTCTTCGCTTAGTTTTTCCATATCTTTTTTGCCCTCATCCAACTGTTCCTGAACCATTTCTTTGAAATCCTTGTCAAGACCGCCGCCGTTTAAAAGTTCAATGGCTTCATCATATGATTCCTTGGCTTTTTTATATTCTTTAAATTTTTCTTCAATAGGCTCAAGATTTTTATATTCTTTCATAAGTGCTGTATACTGGCTGTGATCGTTTACCACATCCGGCTGCATAAGCTTTTCATTAATTTCGTTAAATTTATCTTCTAATACTTTCAGTTTTTCAAACATTTATAATTTCTCCTTTGTCCGATTTTAGAATTGATATTATGCATAGGTTAAAATCGAACAATGCTATGATTCGGCTTCCTTTATTATAGTTTTAACATTTTTTTCGGCTTTACTTCTCGGTATCATAAATTCACGTCCGCATCCCACACACCGAAGTTTAAAATCCATGCCCGAGCGAAGAACCAGCATTTTATTCTCTCCGCATGGGTGCTTTTTTTTCATGATAAGAGTATCTCCTTTGGAAATATCCATAAATATCCGTCCTTCTGAAAAAATATATATTTAGTATAACACAAATCAAAGTAAAAGGCAACATTTGAGAAAAATTTGTTCAGAGGACTTTGACAAATTTATTAAAGAATGAAAGAATATAATATAGAATGTATAAAAAAGTTGAATTGTGTATCTTGATATGTTATAATGAATTTAAATTATGAATAAAAATTTTTCCCAGGATCTTTTGATTGTAAATAATGCATTTATGATTTATTTGATTTGGAAAGGATATGAGAAATATGAAGAAGTCTTTTAAACTGCTTTCCTGTCTGATTTGCAGTCTAATTCTGTTTTCTGTTTGCGGTTGCGGTAATACTGCAAAAAACAATTCAGTTGAAAAGAAAACTGTCAGAAGTACTGTAAGTACTTCGACAACTCAGGCTGTTACGACTGCTGAAAAGAAAGAAGAACAAAAGCCTATCAACATTTTGACCGGAGAGAATTACAACGGCAAAAACGCTGTGGGAAAACGCCCTGTTGCGATAATGGTAAACAATATTGACGCATCTATGCCTCAATATGGAACTTATGCTGCGGATATGCTTATTGAATGTCCTGTAGAAGGCGGTATAACAAGATTAATGGCGTTATATAACGATTATACTGCTGTACCTAAAGTATGCTCTGTGAGAAGCTGCCGATATTATTTTGCTCTATTGGCACAGTCTTTTGACGCAGTTTATCTGCATTGGGGTATTGATAAAAAAATTGCAGCACCCATGCTTTCAGATTTAAAAATAGACCATATCGATGGAAACAGTAACTCTGTCTTGTTTAAGCGTGATCCTGACCGCTTATATAGTTATTCCCTTGAACACACCGGTTACTGCGACGGCAAGTTAATACCTTCAGAAATCAAAAAGGCAGGAATACGTACTGATTTGAAAAAAGGATATAATCAGGCTGTATTCAATTTTAACGCAAAACCGATTGCAGTTTCAAACGTTAATGCACAGAAAGTATCAGTCAAGTTTTCCAACAGTTATTATTCAACTTTCAATTATAACTCCAAAACAAAAACATATCTAAAAAACCGCAACGGCAACAAGCACATAGATGTTTCAAACAACAAACAGCTTGAATTTTCAAATATAGTTGTACTTGAATCAAACAGTATAAATATTGTTAACAATAACAATGGGCTATTAAAAATTGACTGGAAAGGCGGTACCGGCTACTGCTTTTCCGGCGGAGCTGTCAGAAAAATTTACTGGTCAAAAGACAGTGAGTTCGGAAAGCTTGAATTAACCGACAGCAAGGGAAATCCTATAAAACTGAACAAAGGAAAAACCTATATAGGCGTTACCAAAAAGAATAAAACTTCATATAAATAAAAAATGGATAAAAAAAGCTCAAGGCTAAATGCCCTGAGCTTTTAAAATTATTAAAAACATACTTTACACTTTTGGTATCCATTGTTTAAAGCTTGGTTTAAATCGTTTGATTTAATATAATTATTTGGATTTTTTATTGTTGGGCCACTTGAATGATGAACTTTCATACTATCAGGATTTAAATAATATGTGCCTGATTGTACAGGTGTGGTTACAACAGGCTTTGGTATGTAAACACTCTTGGTAGTAAAGCTTCCGTTGTAAGTCTTTCCACCAACATTTCTGTATGCTTTTACGGTAAAGTAATAGGTCTTGCCCGCTGTCAGTCCTGTCTTTGTATAGCTTGTGCCGGTGGTGGTTGTTAATCCTATCCACTTTCCGTTGGCAGATGTCTTGTAATAA
>JBJERB010000046.1:9067-12419 GCA_051882055.1 Oscillospiraceae bacterium | reverse complement strand
ATAGCTTCCTATTCCCAGAAAAGTCAGCGTTATGTCAGTGAGGGCGGATTTGAATACATTACCCCTCCCGAAATTGAAAAGATTCCAGAAGCAAAAGCTGAATTTGAGTCACAGATGAAAACCATCGAAGAGGGGTATAATAAGCTGGCTGAACTGCTGATTGAAAAGCATACTCAGGCGTTTCTCGATTCCGGAATGAACGAAAAGGACGCAGTATACAAGGCAAAGAAAAAGGCTTATGAAGACGCAAGATTTGTTCTGCCCAACGCTTGTGAAACAAAAATTGTGGTAACAATGAATGCAAGAAGCTTAATGAATTTCTTCAGCCTGAGGTGTTGTAACAGGGCCCAGTGGGAGATAAAAGCCGTTGCCGATGAAATGCTTAAGCTATGCTGTCAGGTTGCTCCTACATTGTTTAAAAATGCAGGTCCTTCTTGTGTCAGAACCGGGAAATGCGGAGAAGGCAAAATGACCTGCGGAAAGTTCAAAGAAGTTGTTGAAGGCTACAGGGTAATGAAAAATGAAAAATAAAGCGAAACTTGTGGTAATCGAGGGGCTGGACGGCAGCGGAAAATCCACGCAGTTTGAACGTATACAGGAATATCTCCGCTCAAAAGGTGAAAAGATAAAAGCGATAAGCTTTCCCGACTATGAACAGCCGTCTTCGGCTTTAGTCAAAATGTATCTTGAGGGCGAGTTTTCAAAAAATGCCGAAGATGTAAACGCTTATGCGGCGTCCAGCTTTTATGCTGTTGACAGATATGCCAGCTATAAAAAATTCTGGCAGGAGGATTATGAAAACGGAGCGTTTATACTTGCCGCCAGATATGTTACTTCAAACTGTATATATCAGATGGTAAAGCTGAGAAAAGATAAGTGGGACGAGTATATAAACTGGCTTGAAGATTATGAATATCATAGGCTGGAGCTTCCAAAGCCTGATTTGGTAATATTCCTTGATATGCCCGTAGAGATTTCACAGAAACTGATGTCGGGAAGATATAAGGGCGACGAATCCAAAAAGGACATACACGAGGCAAACGTTAGATTTTTGCAGGAATGCAGAGAAGCAGCTCTTTATACTGCTTCAAAGCAGGACTGGAAAATACTGAATTGCAGCGACGGTGAAAATCCACTGCCAATAGACGAAATAACAGAAAAAATTATTAATATTATTGAAGAAATGTAAAAAAAGCAAGTGATAAAAATTTATGTTTGAATTCAGAGAGATTCAGTTAAGCGATAAGAATTGGATAAATGAATGTCTGAAAAAATCCGATTTCAGAGGATGTGAATATTCCTTTGCCAACAATATGGCGTGGAGACGGTTGAATGATACCCTTATTTGCCGTCATAACGAGTTCTATATAAGCTGTTCTTATGATAGAAAAGGAAAGCCTGTTTTTACTTTTCCTACTGGCGTAAAATGCGATGAAGAGGGAATTGAAAAATATAAACAGCTTTTTGAAGAACTGAGGGAATATGCGAAAAGTAAAAATTCGCCTCTTGTAATATCTTCGTTAAATGAACAAAATCTGAAGTGGATGACCGAATATTACAAAGATGACATTTCGGTAACTGCCGATAGGGATTATTTTGATTATATATACAATGTTTCAGATTTGGCAGAGCTGAAAGGTAAAAAATATCACGGAAAAAGAAATCACATAAAGCGTTTTAAGGAAAATAACTGGAGTTTTGAAGTTCTTGAACCGAAATCCTTTGATGAATGTATTGCCTTTGCTGCGGATTTTTATAACGAAAATAAGGGTTATGACGATTATTCAGCAGTAATAGAACAGTATGCAATCAATATGTTTTTCAGCAATTTTGAATATTTGAATCTCAAGGGAGGAATCCTTAGGAAAGACGGCGGGATCGTCGGATTTACCATTGGCGAAAAACTGAATTCAGATACATTTGTTGTTCATATTGAGAAAGCCAGAAGTGATGTTCAGGGTGCATATCCTACATTGTGCAATGAATTCATAAAAGCTTACGCTCTGAATTGCCGATATGTAAACAGGGAAGAGGATCTGGGTATCGAGGGGCTGAGAAAATCCAAGCTTTCATATCATCCCGAATTTTTACTTGAAAAATCTACTGTTACTTTTAAATAATATTGAAAGGAAGTCATAATATGGTATATGTTTTTCTTGCAGACGGATTTGAAGAAATTGAAGCTCTTGCCCCGGTGGATATGTTAAGAAGAGCAGGTGTGGAAGTACAGACTGTTGGTGTTACGGGAGATGTTGTTACAGGTTCTCATAATATTTCTGTCAAGACTGACATAACTGTTGATAGGATTAAGCTAAACGGCGAACTGGAAATGATAGTTCTTCCGGGAGGTATGCCGGGGACTAATAATTTGCAAAACAATCCCGATGTGCTTGCGGCGGTGGATTATTGTGCCGATAATGACAGGTTTGTTACGGCTATTTGTGCAGCACCTAAAATTCTTGGAAGCAAGGGACTACTTCAAGGCAGATATGCCGTTTGCTTCCCCGGGTTTGAACAAGAACTTAAAGGTGCAAAGCTTTCAAAGGATTCTGTTGTGGTTGACGGCAAGTTTATTACTGCGAAAGGAGCAGGCGTTGCCGTTAAATTCGGATTGAAATTAGTGGAAGTGCTGACATCAAAAGAAAAAGCACAAAAGCTGGAGGCATCAATTCAGTGTTGATAACCGATAAAAAAGCTCTGCGTAAGCATTTTAAACAAGTCAGAAAGACAATGACTTTGCATCAGCGTAGGGTATGCGATATAGAAATTTTTAATAAAGTAATAAATCTTAAGGAATATAAAAATTCAAAAGAGATTTTGCTGTATGTATCATCGGAAATCGAGGTGGATACATATATGCTTGCAGATTATTCTTTTAAAACGGGGAAAAATGTGCTTGTTCCCAGGTGTTTGCCTGATTCCAATGATATGGAATTTTATCATATTAATGATTTCAGTGATTTGGAAAAGGGAGCTTTCGGCATTTTTGAACCAAAGGAATACTGCACTGAAATTAAAAATTTTGAAAATCCAATATGTATCGTCCCTGCGTTGTCTTATGACGAAAGGGGCTATAGATTGGGATTCGGAAAAGGTTTTTACGATAAATATTTAGCAGAATTTCATGGAATTAAGTTGGGAATATGTTATGAAAACTGCATGAGCAGACAGCTTCCCTTTGATGAGTATGATGTTTCTGCCGATATTGTCGTTACAGATAAATCGGTGTTGAATATATATACGGCATAGTTTTTTAACTTCTGCCGGCAATAAGGACTGTTTTCCATTAGTAATTTGCATGTTTAACAGTCCGTTGGTCAATGCGGTGTGTTGAATACCGAAGAAAGGAACG
>JBJERB010000046.1:0-8967 GCA_051882055.1 Oscillospiraceae bacterium | reverse complement strand
CGTCCGCATGGAATAATTCGATTTTCGGAGGATTTTTCATTGCTTTCGGAGTTATAATTATTGCATTTATTGTTGCTCTGGGTGGAATTTCTCTCGGTAAAGAATATCTGGGAATAGATAAAGATCAGAATAATATAACCTTCAATATTCCAAAAGGCTCCACAAGCTCGGATATTGCGGATTTGCTCGAAGAAAATAATATTATTGAACATAAGACATTTTTCAAGCTTGTGTTCAGACTGACTGCACCGGATACAATATACCCGGGAGATATCACTCTTCAGCCTGCAATGGGATATTCGGGTATAATCGAAGAATTGGCTACTATGAGAGAATCATATGCAACTGCCACAATATCTTTCCCTGAAGGTGTGACTTTGCTTGAGGTTGCCCAGCTTCTGGAAAAAAACAACGTGTGTTCCGCTGATGATTTTCTGTTTGAATTCAATAAAAATCAGGGATATGATTTTGAAAAAGAAATATCGGGAAATGACAATGCCTTTTATGCAATGGAAGGGTATTTCTTCCCGGACACCTATGAATTCTACCAAGACGACACCGGGTATAACATAACCAAAACAGTAAGGGAGCATTTTCAGAAGAAATTCACCGATAAAATGCTTGCTCAGATGAAAAAGCAGGATCTGACCATGAATCAGCTGATGACACTTGCTTCAATGGTACAGTGGGAGGCAGGTTCTGTGGAGGATATGCCTAAGGTTGCTTCTGTTTTCCTGAACAGACTGCATGATCCCGATACTTTCCCGTCTTTCCAATCTGATGCAACGTCAAAATACATAGAAAAGGTAATCAAGCCTGAGGCGGACACAACCGCTTCTCTGGAGCATTATACCGAAAGCTATGATACGTATCATTACAAGGGCTTGCCTGCGGGTCCGATATGCAATCCGGGAATTGAAGCTATAAATGCAGTACTTAATCCGGAAAATACTAACTATTATTATTTCTGCAATAACCTTGAAACCGGAGAATCTTTCTTTGCCGAAACGCTGGAGGAACACAATAAGAATCTGGTTAAAGCAGGGCTGAAATAATTTTGGAGGAAATAATGAGCCATAATAATTTGCTTGAAATTTTGTCTCCTGCGGGAGATATGGAAAGGCTGTATGCCGCACTTGATTTCGGAGCAGACGCAGTATATCTTGGTGGCAAGAGTTTCGGAATGAGGGCTGCTTCTCCTAATTTTACAGCCGAGAGCCTGAAAATTGCTGCGGAGGAAGTTCATAAAAGAGGGAAAAAAGTTTATCTTACCTGCAATACGTTACCTCATAATGACGAGATAATTCATTTTGAGCAGTTTGTCAGTGAAGCGGTCGACGCAGGAGTTGACGCTCTTATAGCTAATGATATAGGGGTTTTCTCGCTTATAAAAAAATATGCGCCTGACATGGAAATACACGTTTCCACCCAGGCGGGAATTGTAAACTTTGTAACTGCCAACGAATTTTATAACATGGGAGCAAAAAGGGTTGTCCTGGCAAGAGAGCTTTCCCTTGAGGAAATCGCTGAAATAAGAGCGAAAACTCCGAAAGAACTGGAAATAGAAGCGTTTGTCCATGGGGCAATGTGTGTAAGCTTTTCGGGAAGATGTCTGCTTTCACAATATCTTGTAAATCGTGATGCAAACAGAGGAGAATGTGCTCAACCCTGCCGCTGGGGATATCATCTTATGGAAGAAAAGCGGGAAAACGAGTTTTATCCCATATTTGAAGATGAAAAAGGCAGCTATATTCTCAATGCCAAAGATATGTGTATGATTGATTACATTGACAAGCTGGCTCAGGCGGGAGTAAACAGCTTTAAAATAGAGGGCAGGGCGAAGTCGGCTTACTATGTTTCGGTAGTGACGAATGCCTACCGCAAAGCAATGGATATTTACAAGCAGGATCCAAAGAATTTCAAATTGCCCCGGTGGGTTCATGACGAAGTATTCAAGGTAAGCCATAGGGCTTACTGCACAGGATTTTTCTTTGGTCATCCAAAGGACTGTCAGTATTATGAAAACAGTGGTTATATCAGAAATTATGATGTTGTAGCGGTTGTTGAGGAATGCCGTGACGGAAGAATTTTTGCTCAGCAGAGAAATAAATTCAACAAGGGTGATTTGCTGGAGATTCTATCCCCTGAAGGCGAGCCTGTGGAATACACGGCAGAGCATATATATAACGAAAGCGGAGAAGAGGTTGAAACGGCAAATCATGCAATGATGCATTTTTCTATGCCGTCGGACAAAGTTTTCCCCAAAAATTCGATTATAAGGAAGGCGGTCATATGACCGCCTTTTATTCTATAACTCTGTAGTTTTCAGCTGCATTTTCCTTTTTGGCATATTCGGAAACGCCCAGAACTTCAACCTTGAGAGGCTTCTGTCCCATGTTGATCTGAATTATGTCTCCGATTTTTACATCGTATGAGGCTCTTGCTATTTTGTCATTGACCGAAATCTTTCCGGCGTCGCATGCCTCATTTGCAACGGTGCGGCGTTTGATAAGCCTTGTTACTTTTAAGTATTTATCTAATCTCATATCATTATCTCCTTTTAGAAAAAAGAACCCAACCTAAAAAGTTGGGCTCTTTCTATACTGAAATTACTTGTTAACAGCGTCTTTAAGTGCCTTTCCGGCTTTGAAAGCAGGAACTTTCTTAGCAGGAACATGAATTTTTTCCTTAGTCAAAGGATTGATAGCGTCCTTTGCAGCTCTGTCACGTACTTCAAAAGTACCAAAGCCAACCAAAGAAATCTTATCACCCTTTGTGAGTGCATCGGTAATTGAACCGATTACTGTTGAAAGAGCTTTTTCAGCGTCTTTCTTTGAATACTCGCCTTTTTCAGCAATAACATTAATTAATTCTGCTTTTGTCATTTTTTTACCTCCAATTATTTTATGAATCTGTTTTCGATTCATTATTTTGCTTTTTTGCTTTTGCCCAGTATTTATCCAGGACTTCTATGCTCAGGGTCGTCATATCCAACCCGTCTTGCCTTATAGCATTTTCAACTGCTTCAAAGCGGTTAAGAAATTTCTCACTTGCATTGTAAAGCAGCTGTTCGGCGTCTGCATTTAATTTCCGTGCCAGATTCGCACAGGAAAAAAGCAAATCCCCCAACTCTTCCTCAGCTGATCGCCCGTCTCCGTTTTGCAGGGCTTCTTCCAATTCCGCAACTTCGGATTTCAGGCTTTCAAAGCAATCGTCTTTTCCTTTAAAATCCATGCCTGCCCGTCCGGCTCGTTTGCCAAGCTTCTGAGCTCGCATGAGTGACGGAAAAACTTTCGGAACGCTTTTTAATGTATCGGTATAACTTTCCTGACCTTTGGTTTCTTTTTTTATAGAATCCCAATTCGTAAGAACCGTTTCCACATTATCGGCATTAACATTGCCGAAAACATGAGGATGTCTTATAATCAGCTTTTTGCAGATGTCATTTGCAATATCGTCAAGATTATAATTTCCTTCTTCACACTCGATCTGAGCATGAAAAACCACTTGCAGCAGAACATCTCCAAGTTCTTCACGAAGCATTTCATCACTGTTGCAGTCAATAGCGTCAATAACTTCGTACACTTCTTCAAGAAAGTCATTTCTTATTGATTGGTGAGTCTGGACTTTATCCCACGGGCATCCGTTTTCACTTCTCAGTATTTTAACAATCCTGACCAGGTCGTAAACATTATAGCTTTCTTTTGCAAGTATTTCATTAATTTCCGTTTCCATAAATATAATTCCATTCACAAAAGGATATGTATTAATAATACCCTAATTTTGCAAAAAATTCAATAGGTTTTTAAATTTTTTTTTGAAAACGGGCTATAAATTTGATTTTTCGGCAAAACGCACAATAAATATAGTGAAAATAGGTACATAATGCCGCCTAAAATTATTGAAATTGCTGTAATTATTCTGAAATTCACATAAGGAGAAATCAATTTAAACATGGTTTCGGCAGAAATAAAGGCTGTCACAGCACATAAAACAGATGAAAACAGGGGCTTTAATATTATATTGTTAATGTCAATTTTGATTTCAGCAGTTTTCACCATTGCACAAACTGCCCAGATACATATAATTCCGTCTGATATAACAGTTGAAACAGCGGCTCCGCTGATATTGATCCGAGGGATAGGTATTAAAATAAGATTACCTGCAAGCTTCACTGCTCCTCCGATCAGAGAAATTATTATAGGAAGATGAGATTTGCCTATTGTCTGTAAAACACTGAAACAGGGAATAGTAATCGCCTGGAAAATAACCCCCAGACCGAGTATGCAAAGAGGTGCGGAGGAAACTGCTATTTCGTTTGTTCTGCCTCCGAATAAGAATTCAAGTATTTCTTTTGACATTGCAGATATTCCAAGTCCGGCAGGAAATGCCACCAGCGAGGTGATAAACAGCATGGAAGAAAGATTCTTTTTTATAGCCTTCTTATCCTGCTTTACCCAAACCTCAGACAGAGATGGAAGTATGCTTTTGCCGAACATTGCGGTAAGAGTGGGGATAAGTCCGAAAACGGTTACTGCCAGACCTGAATAAGAACCGTATATAAAATTCGGTATCATTTTTCTGTCAAGACTTTCGCTTATGTATTGGGAAAATAAAGTGATGTCAGAATCCATTGCTTTTTTTATACAGCCGTTTATTGTCAGCATGTCAAGCATATTTGACAGAGTTGCAATAACCGAAGCAAGAGCTATGGGGAAAGCGTTTTTAATCAGATTACGCATTATTACATATGCTTTATCGGTTGTTCTGTCTTTGTTAAGCATGCTTTTTGTAATGCCGTCGCCGTGGATTTTTCCTGAGATTATAATATACAGACACCCCACACAGGTGGCAAGGGATACGCCGAAAACCGATGCACCGGTGACATAGGGCAGAGCTGCGGCTATGGCATCGTCAAGTGTATTGCAATATATCCCAAAACAGCCTCCGGTTGCATAAAACTGTTTATGTGAGTAATCCAGAACCAGATATGCAAATCCAAGCCCGAATATCAGCTTGAAAATCGTCTCTATTATTTCTGAGATTGCCGTGGGGATCATGTTTTTTAAACCCTCGTAATATCCTCGTTCAACAGACATTATTGCGGCGGCGAAAACAGAGGGTGCAATTTCGATTAAAGCCCATTTCGCATTCGGCTCTTTTATTATTCCTGATGCCATAAAGCCTGACATATAGGCAAAAAGCAGTCCGATTACAAGCCCCACAATACTGAAGGTAAAAAGTGCCGTTCTGCGTATTTTACGCACGTTCCTATACCGTTCAAAGGCATAGTTTTCAGCGACTGTACGTGCGATGGTGGAGGGTATTCCCGATACTATAATAGCGAATACGGGAGTGAATACCGCAAACGCAGAGGAATAGTATCCCATACCCGTACCGCCCAGCATATGGGTGAGGGGCAGTTTATATATAAGACCTATTGCTTTTGTAATGATGACCATTCCCATAAGAATAGCCGACCCTTTTAGAAAGCTTTGTTTTTTCAAGACCATACCTCCGACTGATAACAGAATTTATTGATTATTAAAATAATAGAATAACATCTTAACGAAAAAGTTAATATCAGTATAATTTATGACAAGCAGGAAGCATGTATGTTTATTTTTGTTTGTAATTTGGAATTTATTACGAAAAAACATTGTTGCCCCTTTATTTTTTGAAAAAAGTGTGTTATAATTAGATAGTGTAAGTATAGAAACGAGGTTTTTGTATGAATTATAATTTTTCTGAAAAGGTTTCTCATCTTCAGGCTTCGGCAATCAGAGAAATTTTAAAGTTTACTTCCGATCCGGAGGTTATTTCATTTGCGGCTGGAAATCCTGCCCCTGAGGCTTTTCCTGTTGATGAAATTGAGAGAATTTCAAAAGAAATATTTGCTCAGGATCCGATCCTGGCACTTCAGTATAGTATTACCGAGGGATATCCAAAGCTGCGTGAACAGCTTAAAGAAAGAATGGCGAAAGAGGGAAATTTTGATCCTGAACGGGACGACCTTATAATAACCAGCGGTGCTCAGCAGGCTAACGAGCTTACTGCAAAAGTATTGTGCGATGAGGGCGATACTCTTGTATGTGAGGCTCCCAGCTTTATCGGTTCGCTTAATGCATTCAAATCATATAATGTTGATCTGCAGGGAGTAAGCCTTGAAGAAGACGGTATAAACATCGAAGAGCTTGAAAAGGTGCTTAAAGAGAAAAGAGTAAAGCTTATTTATCTTATCCCTAATTTTCAGAATCCAACCGGGCTTACAACATCCCTTGAAAAGAGAAAACTTGTTTATGAACTTGCAAAAAAATACGGTGCTGTTATTTTAGAGGACAATCCATACGGAGATCTGAGGTTTAAAGGTGAAAATATTCAGTCAATAAAAAGTTTGGACAGGGACGGCATAGTGGTTTATTCAGGCACGTTTTCAAAGGTACTTGCTCCGGGAATCCGTGTGGGATATGTAAGCGGTCCTAAGGAAATCATACAAAAAATTATTGTATGTAAACAGGTATCGGACGTACATACAAATATCTGGGCACAGGTTCTTGCCTCAAAGTTTTTGGAACAATGCAATATGGATCAGCATCTTGCAACGCTCCGTGCGATTTATAAACATAAATGCCGGCTTATGCTTTCGGAAATCGAAAAGAATTTTTCACAAAAGATCTCATTCACAAGACCTGAGGGAGGACTTTTTATCTGGTGTACTCTTCCGGAAGACTGTGACATGATGAGCTTCTGCAAAAGAGCGGTTCAGGAGTACAAAGTAGCTCTTGTTCCCGGAACTGCGTTTATGGTAAATGAAACGGATAAAACATCATCTTTCAGAGTTAATTTTTCTACCCCTACTGATGAACAGATCATTAAAGGCTGTGAACTGGTTGGAAAACTTTCAAAAGAAATGTTTGATTGATAAAATAATGAGATAAAGGAGTTTTATTATGGATAACAATCAGAAAAAAAGCAATAACTGTTGGGCAATGTTTGCAATGTTTTTGCTGGGAGTAATTGTAGGCTTTATGTTTGCTCCTATAAAAAAAGGATTCAGAATATGCTGTGATAACAATGACAGCATGAACGCTTACGGCAGAGGAAAAAGCTGTGAATGTATCGATGAAGACGATGATTCTTCAGATGAAGGCATTCCGTTTTAAAAAATAATAGTTTTGAAAGGAAAGACATAAATATGAAACTTGGCATGGTAGGCTTGCCTAATGTGGGTAAATCCACACTTTTTAACGCACTTACAAACGCAGGTGCAGAATCAGCTAATTATCCGTTCTGTACCATTGAACCTAATGTGGGAATAGTTTCCGTTCCCGATGAACGTCTGGATAAGCTAAGGGATATGTATAATCCCGTTAAATTTACTCCGGCAACTCTTGAATTTGTTGATATTGCAGGACTTGTAAAAGGAGCTTCCAAGGGAGAAGGTCTGGGAAATAAGTTCCTTGCAAATATCCGTGAAGTTGACGCAATAGTACATGTTGTCAGGTGTTTTGAAGATGATAATATTATTCATGTGGACGGAAGTATAAATCCTGCAAGGGATATTGAGACTATTGATCTGGAACTGATTTTTTCCGATGCAGAATTGATTTCACGTAAACTTGATAGAACGAGAAAGGCAATGAAGGGGGATAAATCTCTGACTTCCGCCGTTGATTTTCTTGAAAAGCTGTTGGCTCATCTGGAAGACGGAAAGCCGGCAAGAAGCTTTCCTATGAACGATGACGAGATTGCTCTGCTTAAAGATACTCCGCTGTTGTCATTAAAACCGGTTATTTATGCGGCTAATATGTCAGAAGATGATTTTATAAATAGTATTGATACCAATCCGCACTATAAAACAGTATGCGGAATCGCACAAAAAGAGGGAAGTGCCGTTCTTCCCATATGTGCACAGATAGAGGCGGAAATAGCTGACATGAGCGATGATGATAAGGCAATGTTCCTGTCTGAACTTGGGCTGGAAATCTCAGGTCTTAACCGAATCATCAAAGAGGGATATGCTCTTCTCGGACTTATATCTTTTCTGACAGCCGGTCAGCCGGAGGTAAGAGCATGGACGATTACAAAAGGTACAAAGGCACCTCAGGCGGCAGGAAAAATCCATACGGATTTTGAGAAAGGTTTTATCAGAGCCGAGGTCGTATCTTTTGAAGATCTTATGGCTTGCGGTTCAATGACTGCCGCTAAGGAAAAAGGGCTTGTAAGACTTGAAGGTAAAGATTATGTTATGCAGGACGGAGATATTGTTCTGTTCAGATTCAATGTATAAAAACTAAATTTTTTAAAGCAGTCAATAAAATGACTGCTTTTTGCTTTTTTGGCAATTTTCAGATAGAAAATTGCTTGATTTTTGTAAGTAAATTACCGGCAAAAAAGCGCAAGTAAAAAATGGTTTTGCTGAGAAATTACGGGCTTTTTGTAGTAATATGAAAATTGATAAATTGTATTGACAATAAGCGTCGAATGTTATATAATTATTATATAAAATTGTATCTTTATGCATTTTAATAAGGTAGTTATAAGGGAGTTGTATAATATAATGAAAAAAGCTTTGATTACCGGTGTTACGGGACAGGACGGTTCATATCTTGCAGAATTGCTATTGGAAAAAGGTTATGAGGTTCACGGAATAATCAGAAGGTCTTCGGTGGATTACCGTGAGCGTATTTCCCACATTGAAAACAATGAGAATTTCCACCTTCATTACGGCGATTTATCAGATTCAATGAGCCTTATGTCAGTAATCGGCTCGGTGCGTCCGGACGAAATATATAATCTTGCGGCACAGAGCCATGTTCAAGTCAGCTTTGATGTACCCGAATATACCGCAGACGTTGTTGCGACAGGAGTTCTGCGTGTGCTTGAAGCAGTAAGACTTTGCGGTCTTGCTGATACTTGCCGTATTTATCAGGCGTCTACTTCAGAGCTTTACGGTAAGGTTGAGGA
>JBJERB010000045.1:0-2224 GCA_051882055.1 Oscillospiraceae bacterium | reverse complement strand
TTTTTAATTTTCTTTTCTTTTTCTTTTCTCCTATACTTAATGTCATAGTGAAAATTTTATCGCTGGTAAATACTTTTATTGCAAAGGTCATGGATATTGCCAGTATAACAAGTTGGTAAGCAAGTCCTCCCCAATACAATCCCATATTTCCGAACATTACATTTTCCGAAGACATAAATGTATGTGTAAAGGGAATCGCGTAAACAAGATATCTGAAAAGCGTAGGCAATGTTTTAATATCAAGCATAATCGAAAGAATATACGGAATCATCGCTGAAAACAGTATGGGCATAACAAGCGTCTGAGCCGATTTAATATCCTTTGCCAAAGCACCGAGAACCAGTGAAAGTGAAAGACCTATCAAAACGCTTACAAACATTTGCAGACCTATCAGAACATACTGACTCACTGAAAGGGTGAGCCCAAGTTCTTCCAAAACTCCGTTGAGCTGTGACGTATCTGCTCCGGTTGTAAATGCACTTGTCATATTGTTCATTCCGAACATGAACGCCACAGCCATAATAGCAGCTACAATGGCGGAAGCAAGCATTTTTGCACTCAGAACTGACATTCTTGAAACTGGTGCTGAAAGCAGTGTTTCAAGAGTTTTATCCAGCTTTTCAGTGGATATTGCATTAAGAAGCATCTGAGATGAATACATTATAAGCAGAAATACAATAATCGGTACAAACATACCCTGCATCTGACAAAGCGAGAATAAAATTGACGCTGCAACGTCTGCGGATTTGTCTCCTACAATTGTAGTTTCGGTTACTTCAATAGGGTAATCCAGCTGAGCAATTTCGCTTGCGGTCATTTTTCCTGAAGCAATTTTTTCAGCATAAAGCTGTGACTTGACGGCATTTTCAATAATCGAAAGCACAGTATCGGAATCTGTACCGATAGCGGAAACGGAAGACAGGGAAGTCATTGTTCCCACATATTTAACCTGAGCTTTTTCCTTATTTCTGACCTGATCGGTGAAACCTTCGGGTATAATTACAACATTGTTAAGATCAAGTCGTTTTAATTCTTTTACATAGTTATCGCTTTCGAGAGTTACAATTTGTAGATCGTTTGGTGTGGATTTTATAAGATAATGTATGATCCCTTCGGAAAAATCGGTGTTGTCCTTATCACATATGGTAATTGTGGAGTTATCTTCTGCGGCGTCTTCAATAACTCCCGAAAGGCCTTTTCCTGCCAGCGAAAGAACAGCAACAAGAATAACCAGGGTAGCGATTGTCTGTACCGTCAGCATTTCTCTAAGCTCTTTTTTCAGCAGATTAAGAAATTTCATTTATATGACCATCCTTTCTGAATAAAATGAGATGTTATTAACTTATGCAAGTTCTTGTTTGAAAATCTTAGAAGCAAAGCACTGCTTAAATAGCACAAGTCAGCATATTGAAAGAGTTATCCTTCAATAGTTGTAACCGCTTTTTCAAATACTTCTTCAAGGTTAGCGGCTCCGTGTTTTTCCAGCAGTTCCGCAGGAGTTCCGACTTCAAGCAGATGTCCCTTTGCGATAATTCCCACACGGTCGGAAACGTATTCGATTTCAAGCATATTATGAGATGAAAGCAAAAAGCTCATCCCCTGGGCAGAAAGCTCCTTTATCATTCTTCGGATTTCAAGTGCATTAATTATATCAAGCCCGGAAGTCGGTTCGTCAAGAATAGCCAAAGCCGGTTTTGACATGATTGCTCTTGCAAGGAGAAGCTTTCTTGTCATACCCCTTGAATAACTTCCGATTTTATCGTCAAGTCTGTCGCCCAGATTACAGATCTCACAGGCTGTTTTAACATATTCATCGGCTGTATGAGAATCATCTGCATATATGCCCGCCATAAACCGAAGGTATCCTCTGCCGGTCATGGTTTTATATGCACCGGCTTCATCGGGAAGGTATGTAATATTTTCTCTGACTTTTTTTGGCTCGGTAAGTATACTGTGTCCGGCGACTGTTGCATCGCCTTCGGTTGCCTTCAGCAGGGTTGAAATCATACGTATAGTAGTGGTTTTACCTGCTCCGTTGGGTCCGATTAATGCAAAAATTTCACCTTTTCTAACGTCAAAGGTGACGTTTTGAGCCGCATAAACACCCTTTTTATACTGCTTTGAAAGACCCCTAACCTCCAAAACGTTTTCCATATAAATTTACTCCTTTCTTTTTACCGTAAACAGCAAAATTTAGTACCATTACGGAAAAACCATGAATAAT
>JBJERB010000044.1:0-2237 GCA_051882055.1 Oscillospiraceae bacterium | reverse complement strand
GTTGTCAGAGCTTTGTATAAGTATTCTGTTGCTGCTAAGGATTATTTGGGTTAAATAACAATTTTGCGGATAGGCTTTTGCCTATCCGCTTTTTGTTCATGAAATAGTCATTGACATTGACGTTTGCCGGAGTTATAATTATTTATAGCTTTATTGTGTGTTTGGGGGATTTTAATTTGAGTACAATAATTTCAGCTTCTTTTTTGGCATGTGATTTTTCTAATCTTACAAAAGAAATAGATAAAGCCGAGAGTTCAGGCGTGGATTGGATCCATTACGACGTTATGGACGGGGTTTTCGTGAGAAATATAAGCTTCGGTGAACCGGTGTTGAAAAGTATTTCTCCTATAATCCATCTGCCTATCGACGCTCATTTGATGATAACCGATCCATTGAGATATATTGATAATTATGCTGACTTGGGAGTTCAGGGCATAACTTTTCATTATGAAGCGGCTCCGGATATACAAGCTGTTATAGATAAAATCAGATCCAGAGGATTAAAGGTAGGCATGGCAATAAAGCCGGTTACAACGGTAAAACAGATTCTCCCATTTCTTCATGAGCTTGATATGATTCTGGTGATGACTGTAGAACCCGGTTTCGGCGGACAGGTCTTTCTCCCTGAAACGCTGGAAAAGGTCAGGGAAGTCCGTGAGTATATAGATAAACGTGGCTTGAATGTTCATCTTCAGGTTGACGGCGGAATTAATCGTGAGACCGCTGCAATGGTCAGAGAAGCAGGAGCGGATGTTCTTGTTTCAGGCTCTTATATTTTCGGTGCGGAAAATATGACCGAAGCGGTCAATTCAATCAGATAATTCAGAAAAGGGCTTGCCTAAGTCATATTTTAAATAAGTTTTTCAAAAGGAGTATTGCACATAAAGGTGCCGTACTCCTTTGCTTTTGTGGGTAGGATTTCAAAGCTGTCCCGGATTTTTTTTGTTTCCAATTCGTTACTCAGCTCTTTAATTAAAAGAGGGCTGGAAAAAAATAAAAAATAGCGGTTTCTATATGAGTATAAAACCGGCTTCTTAATCTCTTGTGGATAGTATAGCTTGGCTTTGTAGGAAAAATCAAAAAGCTCCTCAGGACTGTCGGCAATAAATACATAGTCATAAAGTTCGTCCTGTTCTTCCGTCTTTCGGTAGGAAGCCGAAATGTAAATTATCATGTCGCCGTTTTCCTGTTCAAAAACTTCAACGGAAATTTTATCATCAGGAGTCCTTATAATCCCCACTTCGTTCAGTACCGCAAAAATACAGGTAAGGAATTTCTTTGTTTCCGGATTTTTGCTTTGGAAATTGTCAAACTGAATGTTCAGATTTTCCGATTCCTGCCTGGTAATTGTTATTTTTGCACACGACTTTGAAATCACCTGTATATCCAAAAAAATCACCTCTGAACAGTATTATTACATTATACTCTCCAGAGGTCGTTTGGGTTATTCAGTTGTTTTATTGTTCAAGCTCTGCCCACTCGTCCATTTTTTCGTCAAGCTCGGTACGGCAGTTTTCAAGCTGTGTGCATTTCTCGCTCATGACGGCAAAGTTTGATGAAACTTCGGGAGTGGAAATTTCCTGTTCCAAATTGAAAATGTCAATTTCCAGCTGTTCGATTTCCTTTTCCAGCTGATTGATACGGTTACGCCTTGCAGCGTCTTTTGCCCGCTGTTCACGAGTCCTGTATTGATTCTGCTTTTTCTTTTGATATTCCTCTTCTGCCTGTGCTTGCTTTTTTATATTTTCATCAAGTTCAAGTTGTTTTTTCTCATCGTAAATCTGCCTTGCATAGCTGTCAAAATTGCCCTTGTATGATTTTATGCTGTTGTTTGTTACGGCAATTATTCTGTTTGATACCTTGTTAAGCAGATATCTGTCATGAGATACAAGGATAATCGTGCCGTCAAATTCCGCAAGTGCATCTTCGAGAACTTCTTTAGTGTTCAGGTCGATGTGGTTGGTGGGTTCGTCAAGTATGAGTACGTTGCCGTTGTTTAACGCCATAAGGCAAAAACATAGCTTTGCCCTTTCTCCACCGCTTAATACAGATACAGGCTTGAATACGTCCTCGCCTTTGATACATACACAGGCAAGAGCTTTTCGTATGGCGGCTTCGTCCATCTTGGGAAATTTCCTGCCTACTGCGTCGATGACGGTGTCGTTCATGTTAAGATTGGAATGTTCCTGGTCAAAATAAGAAATCTTAACGTTGTTGCCCCATATAATGTTTCCGCC
>JBJERB010000043.1:0-13149 GCA_051882055.1 Oscillospiraceae bacterium | reverse complement strand
GCGCTACCTTGGGGTGGTAGAGGCCGTGGGTTCAAGTCCCGTCACTCCGACCATAAAAAGCATAATGAGCCGAGGAAATCGAGGCTTGTTATGCTTTTTATTATTGGACGGAAACGTAGACTTGAAGCCTGTTCAACTGTCCCGTCACTCCGACCATAAAAAGCATAATGAGCTGAGGAAATCGAGGCTTGTTATGCTTTTTATTATCGGACGGAAACGTAGACTTGAAGCCTGTTAAATGTCCCACCACGACCATCGGTGTGTGGAATCAATAACTAAAATAAAAAACTACAGTGCCGTGATAATTCTAAGCACTGTAGTTTTTGTGTTTTAACGGTAAACTCCCTAATTCTGCATGTTTATCTGCTGTCCGGTTGTGAGCGGATATGAAATTAATTCATCACTGTCTAAGTTCTCTTTGTGCATGTCCACTCCCGAAATCTGACTGTTTTCATATGTGGTGTAGTAATAAATACCCTTGTCCGTGTTGCAGCAGGAAGTGTATATTGTAATTTCATATTGTTCCCCGCCCATGTGAACACAGCCCCTCTGCTGTGTAACAGAACCTAAAATGTGAAAGAACTGACTTATGCTCTCCGATTCGCTGTCCCCTGAAACAGAATTAAGCTTTGTAAATGCAACCTTGACAAACCTTGATGCAGAAGATAAATCCCCCGGTAAGCCTAAAGCCCCCATTCCTCTGCTGTAGGGTGCTAAATCTATTTTGTCTGAAAAATTGTTTTCCGCCTTTTCGGTTGATAAATTCAAATAGTTGCTTAAATTGAACATCTGCATGTCAAAAGGCGGATTGTTTGTGAGTATCCCAATGGGATTGTCATATATCTTCAGCCCGTCTTTTACCGATTCCACAGTTATTGAACTTTCTCTGTCCGATATGATCCAATGTAGGGAAGCTAAAGGAAGCTCGTCACTGAAGTTAATGTTTACAAGATTAAGCCTGCTGAGAATGCTTTTCGCTTCGCTGACTGTGGCACACTGCCCTAAAACCCAGGGTATAAATTCAAAGGGTGCAATGTTGTCTGCTCCCTCGGCTTCCGGCTTGTAGTCCGCATTGCCTACAAAATTTAAGCCAGCCATACTAAGTCCTTTTTCGTTGGTTGCATCATAGTAAAGAGGATAATTTTCCGCAATGTATGCCATGCCGATGAATGCGTAGTGACTGTTCATAGCCTTTGCTTTTCTGAAATTAAAAGGATAGTTCCTCGGTGCGATCACAACCCTCTCGTCGTAAGAATATTCATAGTCAAGGGTCCTGCCGAAATAATGGTCTTTTGTTTTGTATGTTGCCGCTGTGCACATAATAATACCTCCATAAACTTATTTTGCGTATGTCACATCTTAATCGTCGTATAATATTTTCATGTTGACATTTATTTTACGCTGTTTTATAATGTTTACATGATTTTAATGAACGGAAAGGAGTGCATATTCTCAGGTGGGAATATGGCTTTAATATGGTGAATAAATTTTCAAGAACAGAATTAATTTTGGGAAAGGAAGCTATGAAAAAGCTCGCCTCTTCAAGAGTTGCCGTTTTCGGCGTGGGCGGTGTGGGCGGATATACTGTGGAAGCCCTGGCACGCAGCGGAGTGGGTGCTATAGATATTGTGGATAACGATAAAGTATCTTTGACCAATATAAACCGCCAGATCATCGCTACGACCAATACTGTTGGGGAATATAAAGTCGATGTTGCCGAAAAGCGGATAAAAGAAATAAACCCTGATTGTAAAGTTACCGCTTTCAAGGAGTTTTATACGCCCGAAACCGCACATAAATTCGATTTTTCATTGTATGATTATGTGGTGGACGCAATAGATACCGTTACGGGGAAAATCCAGCTTGTTCTCAGTGCAGACAGAGCCGGTACGCCGATCATAAGCTCTATGGGTACGGGAAATAAACTGAATCCCACAGCCCTTGAGGTGTCCGATATATATAAAACCTCCGTCTGTCCTCTTGCCAGAGTAATGAGAAGAGAGCTGAAAAAACGGGGAATTAAAAGGCTGAAGGTAGTTTATTCAAAAGAACAGCCACTTATACCCGAAACCGATTCTGAGGAATACTCGGAGGAGCTGAGTATGTCCTCACGACGTGCTGTACCGGGCAGTACGGCGTTTGTGCCGCCTGTTGCAGGAATGATCATTGCAAGCGAGGTAATAAAAGATCTTATTGCTCTACCCGATGTTAGAAATTAGATGTTAGAAGTTAGATGTTAGATTTTGTAGGGGTGCAAGCGTGTGTGCCAAAGGCACATTCGCTTTGTCCTCGACAGCCCGTTTTGTAATAAAACGTATGCTGTCAGTAACCTTTCCGTTAAGTCTTCGACGTCCCGTTATTCAGGCGATCGCCTATTATTGCGTTAACGTCTGTAGGGACACGGCTGCCGTGTCCGTTAAGGCGTAACCTGACCGCTAATTGCATTTCCGTGTCTTGCCTTTTGTCGTACAGCTCCGTTTATGTGCAAATAATTAATTTAATGTAATAATTTTGACCGCTTTGTTCATAATTGTACGTTTGCGTGCAAAAAAATCTCCAAAACCCGCTATTTATGAAAGGGGTTTTCTGACGTCTTGCCTTTTGCTTCTCATTAAAATAGCAGACGGCTGCACCGTAGTCATTGTTTCAGCAATGTAAACCCGGGACTGTGCAGCCGCCTTTTTAATTATTTTCTTTTTTCTGACGCTTTTTTTTCGCAATGGCTTCGGCTTCAGCCTGTAACTTTTTAGCCTTTTTGTCCTTTTCTATCTTTTCCTTGGCTTTTTTCTCTGCGATAGTGTTTGTGTATTCCTGAGCGACAGTATCAATGTCCCCCTGCATCACAACTTCTCCCTTGTTAAGCCAGATAGCCTTATCGCACATAGCTTTCACAGTGTCCATATTATGTGAAACCAATAGCAGAGTTGTTCCGCTGTTGAGCATTTCGTTCATTTTGTTCATACATTTCTTGCGGAAAAGAACGTCGCCAACTGACAAAACTTCGTCCACAATAAGAATGTCGGGCTGTACCATTGTTGCTACGGAAAATCCCAGTCTTGACTTCATTCCGGAAGAAAAGTTTTTTACCGGCGTGTCAAGAAAATCTTCCAGCTCGGAAAACTCGACTATTTCATCAAATTTTTCCTCTATGAACTTTTTCGGATATCCTAAAATGCATCCGTTGAGATAAATGTTTTCTCTTGCAGTCAGTTTCGGGTCGATTCCGGCTCCAAGCTCAATAAGCGACGCAATAGTGCCGTTTATTGTAACATTACCTTTATAGGGCTTTAATATACGGCTTATTACTTTCAGAAGGGTTGATTTTCCGCTGCCGTTGGTACCGATTATCGCCCAGGCCTCGCCTTTTTTTATTTTCAGACTTACATTCTGTAAAGCCAGGAATTCTTTGAACATAAGCTCATGTTTAACCAGCTTTACAAAATATTCTTTTAAGTTGTCTATTTTTTCCGACGCTTTGTTAAAGCGTATAGTCACGTTGTCCACATCAACAATATATTCCGGAGCTTCTGCTGTGGAATTGTCGGATATAATCTGGTTGTCCATTAAGCAGCCTCCTTTTAAATATAAAGAATGAATTTATCCTGGGATTTTTTGAAGAAATGAACTCCGATAAGGAACATTAAAATTGCATATCCGAAACCGAAGATGAAATCCCAGACATTAACGGCAGCCCATACGGGAACAGTGTCCAGAGTAGGTACCCAGATAAAATATCTGAATTGCTTGATGTAAATATAAAGAGGGTTGCAGTTCTCGATAAATGTTGCCAGATATCCGGCAAAAGGCTGGGATTTTGATCTTTCATAGAACATTCCCACATCATAGAATATTGCCGAACAGTAAAGCCACATGGTTGAAAAAGCATTGTATATATATTTTATATCTCTGAAGAAAACGTTAAGCTGTGCAAGCAAAAAGCCCAATCCCATAGCAAAAATATATGCTTCAATAACAACAACAACAAGTCCTAAATTCCAGAAAGAGAAAAGAACCCTTCCGCTTATAATGGAATAAAAGACCATTACAATAATCAATGCTCCCAGACTGAAAACAAAGTCAACCATAGAAGCGGTTATTTTGGATAATGGAAACATGAATTTTGAAACATATGTCTTTTTCAGTAAAGAAGCATTATCGGTTATTGAACCTAAAGTCTTTTTTGCGGCACCGTCTACAAATTCAAACATTGAACGTCCGGCAAGTAAATATAACGGGAAGAATTCAATTCCCCTGCGAAAGAGGAAAGAGAAAACTACCGACATAATTATCATTATAAGAAGAGGATTAAGTATGCTCCATACATATCCCAGAAAACTTCTTCTGTATTTCAGCTTGATATCACGGGTAACCAGCTGGTAAAGTAAATCCTTGTATTTAAAGACCTCTAAAAAAGAACCGCCCTTAAATAATTTTTCTTTTATTTTGGTCATTTGACTCCTCCGTATGAACGTACACCGAGAAAAATCGAAGTACAATTATCCCCGAAAAAGCGAGAAAATCCCACTATTTTCTTAAAAGATATTGTAACACATATAAAATTCCCTGTCAACCCTGAAAACACCGTGGTATTTGGGAATAAAATCCCCGTAAAGAAACAATCAAAATTTATTATTTGCTTTGATTTTCCCGGGGTATTTACAATTCATCTATCTGCTTTAACCACAAATCCGCCACAGCGTCACTGGGCATTCTCCAGTCCCCTCTCGGAGACAAGGTAACCGAACCGATCTTCGCTCCGTCCGGCAAACATGAACGCTTGAATTGCTGTGAGAAAAATCTGCGGTAAAAGGTTTTCAGCCATTTGAGAATAACCGTACCGTCATATTCATTTCCGAACGCATACTTTGCCAGACGGTAAACCTTTTTCGGCTCAAAGCCCCAGCGTATTCCGTAATACAGGAAGAAGTCGTGAAGCTCATAAGGACCAACCAGATCTTCTGTTTTCTGAGTCATTTCCGTCGCCGATTCGTCTGTAGGCAAAAGTTCGGGTGATACGGGAGTGTCAAGAATGTCGTAAAGTACTTTTCTGAGCTTTTCGGAAGTACATGTATCGCCGTAGTATTTTACTATATGACGTACCAGAGTTTTCGGAATTGAAGCATTCACACCGTACATGGACATATGGTCGCCGTTGTAAGTCGCCCAGCCCAAAGCCAGCTCGGACAGATCTCCCGTGCCTACCACAAAGCCTCCCGTCTGATTTGAAATGTTCATAAGCACTTTGGTTCGTTCTCTCGCCTGACCGTTTTCAAATACGACATTATGATTATTCTCGTCATGTCCGATATCCTTAAAGTGCTGTAAAACCGATTTTGTAATGTCAACCTCCCTGAAAGATACACCCAATGCTTCGCACATAAGCTCTGCATTTGAACGGGTGCGTTTTGTAGTGCCGAAACAGGGCATGGTCACCGCCACAATGTCAGAATGAGGACGTTTAAGCAGATCCATTGCCTCAACGCATACAAGCAAAGCAAGGCAGGAATCAAGACCGCCTGAAATACCGATCACAACGCTTTTGGCATTTGTATGCTCAATGCGTTTTTTCAAGCCCTGAGACTGCATCTGCAGAATCAGGTTACATCGGTAATCTCTCTCTGCCATATTAGCAGGTATAAAGGGAGTTTTGGAAATTTGACGTGTAAGCTTGACAGGTTCTTTGTCAACCTGCATTTCAAAAGTAATAACGCTGATACCCTCGGATTGATGTGTGCTTGAATATGTGGACATCTTTCGTCTTTCAAAGGCAAGTTTTTTGACGTCAATTTCAGATAGGGTGATCTCGTTGCAGAAAAGTTTGCTTTCCGAAAGTATGCCACCGTTTTCGGCAACAATGTTATGTCCCGAAAAAACCATGTCCTGGGTGGATTCTCCGTCCCCTGCGGAACAGTAGACATACCCTGCCACAAGTCTTGCCGATTGATTGGAAACAAGCTGACGGCGATAAGCCTCCTTGCCGATGACCTCGTCACTGGCAGATAAATTGCAGATAAGCGTTGCACCGTTTTTGGCAAGATGATTTGAAACAGGGTCGGCGACCCACAGGTCCTCGCAGATCTCAAAGCCCACAATAAGTTCGGGAATGTTTTTACAGACAAAAACATTCTGCCCGAAGGGTATAGAGGCTTCCTCGCCGTTATTATCCGAATATCCGTATCTGCAAAGCTCTAATTCGGATGATGTTCCGTCATATGCAGAAAAATGTCTTGCTTCATAGAATTCGTTATAATTGGGCAGATGGGTTTTGGGTATAAAAGCAAGAATTTCCCCGTTTTTTAATACAGCGGCACAGTTATAGATCTTACCCGACTCACGAACCGGAAGTCCCACAGCAATAATAGCGTCATAGCCCTTTGTCGCTTTGGCGATATCTATAAGTCCACACATTGCTTTGTCAAGCAAAGCTTCCTGGAAAAACAGATCCTGACAGGTGTATCCTGTAATGCAAAGCTCGGGAAAGCAAGCAATTTTCACTCCCTGCTCTCTGCATTTTTCAATCTGTTCAATGATTTTTTCAACGTTGAAATCCACGTCTGCGACTTTGATTTTCGGAGTGCAGGCAGCAACTTTTATAAAACCGTCTTTCATAATAAAAACCTCAACAAATTATCTTTAATTCAGAATCCGATTATTTTCGCAAATTGTTTTAATTAGTATAACACTTTTTGTCCCATAAATCAAGCAGACCGGGCTTTTGTTACCAAATTTTAATTGACATGAAAAATATTTTTGGTTATAATAATTATGTATTTGAAACTCAGGCATACTTTTGCTGACGAAAATCATAAAAATGTGAAAGGAGTACGTATTCCTATCCGGGAATATGGTTGTAAATATGAGCGGAAAAAGCAAAAATTCAGATTTCTGGTCTTCATCCACATTTAAAGGTATAATAGCTGTTTTATCCACCTTGCTTGTGGTTGTTATAATAACTCTTGTCAGTGCAAAGCTTCTCTTTGTGGGAAACAGTTCCGGCAACACAATAAAAACAGGCAGGATAACTTCAACCGAACCTCTTGCCGTAACAACAACGGTAAAGACAAAACATACCGAGAAAACAACAAAGAAGACAAATAGCGGCGACGATGATTTTTATTCGGAGGATACGGGGGATTATACCACCCAGACAGTCATAAGTGCGGTTTATCTGCATCCGGAGCCAACATCAAAGTCGGAAAATCTGTGTGTTATTCCGGTGGGAGCGGAATGTAAGGTCTATAAAAACGAAAACGGCTGGCTGTATCTTGACTATGACGGTCAGAAAGGTTATGCTTACTACACATTCTTTACGGAATAAAAACAACGAGGGCGGTCAATCCGATTTGACCGCCCATTATCTTTTATTGGCCGCTGCTAAAAAAAGAAATAGTATATAAGTCCGTAAACCACGCTTGCAAGAATTCCGTAAAGTATTACCGGCCCTGAAATTATGAAAATTTTTGCCCCAAGACCCAGAACAAAGCCCTCTGTTTTAAATTCAATGGCAGGTGCCACAACCGAGTTTGCAAAACCTGTTATGGGAACAAGTGTACCTGCTCCCGCATGCTTTGCCAGCCTGTCATAAAGTCCCAGAGCAGTAAACAAAGCCGACAGAAATACAAGGGTTATGGACGTTGCCATGCCCGAATTTTTCTCGGATAAGCCAAATGACGAATACATATTCAAAAGGCTTTCTCCAAGCATACATATAAGACCGCCTATAATAAATGCTTTGGGGATCGTTACCCACCACTTCGTCCCTTTTGACGCCTCCTTGTACATTTGAGAATACTGGGTTTTACTTAAATTTATATCCATTTTTGCTCGTCCCTTCAAAATTTTTCGTAAGAATATTATTTGCAGACAGCATAAATTTATTCCTGTGCTGACAATAAGGCTTTTTCGATCCCCTCGCTTGTTTTTTTGTATAAAATATGTTAAAATGTATTTTAATATATACATGGTTTCTGAAATAATCAATTCTGTTGAATTTTGTGAAGGTGAAAAAATTGTTAGTAAAAATATTGTCAAAAGAAGAATGTGCAAAATGTAAAATATGCTGCTGCTTTGACAGCTCGGACATATGGGAAGCTCCCGTTATTACAGACGATAAATATGATGAGATACTTAAAAACCATATCCCCTCTCAAAAATTCCGGCAAGAGCAAAACTGCCGTGTTCTTGATATGGAAAAAGAGCCTGATGAGGATCTGTATTACTGTTCTCTCCTTGATAAAAGCAAAGGCTGTATAATGGGGGATAACAAGCCTTTTGACTGTAGGATCTGGCCTTTCAGAATAATGTCCCTTAACGGAACTCAGGTTATAACCCTTTCTCCCGTATGCCCCGTTGTGAAAACCCGTCCTCTTGATAAGCTGTGCGAAGTTGCTGATGAACTTGCACCAATGATCTTTGATGAGGCAGAAAGAAACCCCCAGATAGTCAAGCCCTATATTAACGGTTATCCTATACTTGCGGTAAAAAACCGATAAAATCAAATCATACTGCCCTGTGACATAGGGCGATGCCCCTTATTGAATACCACCAAAAGAAAGAAGTGAAACAGTATGGCTGATGATACCCATAAAGGTCATAGACAGCGTGTTAAAGAACGATTTAAAAAAGATATGAATTTTGATAACTTTGCAGAACATGAAATTCTTGAAATGCTGTTGTTTTATTGTATTCCTCAACATAATACAAACGATATTGCTCATAATCTTTTAAATAAATTCGGTTCGCTGTCAAATGTCCTTTCCGCTTCTCCTGAGGATTTGATAAACTCCAAAATAATCAGCGAAAACACTGCTGTTTCTCTTAAATTCTTTAATTCGCTGAATATTTATCTCCATTTAAAAAATAATGACGACGAGGTGGATTTCTGTAATATTCCTGAATTAAAAGCATATATAAAAGATACCTTTTACGGCGTTACCTTCGAGCAGTTTAAAATTTATTTCACCGATAACAGCTACAAGGTAAAAAGCTATATGGATATAAGTACCGGAAGCGATAAATCTGTGGAGCTTAATCTCCGTGAGATTACAAAAGCTGTGCTGAATAACGGCTCAAGTTATTTCTTTGTGGCACATAATCACCCTGACGCCCCTGCTGCTCCTTCCGATGAAGACATATATCTTACCAGAAAAATCATTACTCATCTGCGAAGCATGGATATTCACCTTCTGGATCATTTTATTGTAGGCAATGACGGTATAATTTCCATGCGTCAGTCGGGACTTATTTATGATCATGAATGTTAAAACTCACCTTTTTTCTGCATTTGCATAGTATGAACTATACCGCAAATGCAGAAAAGAGGTATTTTTATGTGTGCAATAGCAGGACTTATTGATTTTAAAGGTATAAATGAAAAGCAAAGAAAATGGTGCGTTGAAGCAAAAAAACAGCTGAAAAACAGAGGTCCGGATCAGGATAATATCTACTACGGCGATTGTTCGGCTCTGGTACATACCCGTCTTGCCGTTATAGATATTGAAAACGGAAAACAGCCTATGACTTTTGAAAGAGGAAGAGAGAAATTTGTCATCGTCTACAACGGCGAGCTTTACAATACCGAAGACATAAGAAAAGAGCTGATTGCAGAGGGTTTTTCTTTTACGGGACATTCGGATACCGAGGTAGTGCTTAAATCATATGCCTACTGGGGAGAAAAATGTGTTGACAAATTTAACGGTATTTTCGCTTTCGCCATATGGGAGGAGCATAATCAAAGACTTTTTGTATCAAGGGACAGAATAGGCGTCAAACCTTTCTTTTATGCGTTGAAAAACGGCGCCTTTTATTTTTCTTCGGAAATAAAAGGTCTTCTTTGCAATGAAGAGATCCCATGTGAGATCGACCAAAACGGCATTAATGAAATAATGCTTATAGGTCCGGGCAGAACAATGGGATGCGGTGTATTTAAAGGAATAGATGAGCTTCCTATGGGTTGGTGCGGATATTTTGACAAAGAAAACGGGTTCAGAAAATGGCTGTATTGGGATTTTGCCTGTGAGCATAAGCCCCAGACCTTTGACGAAACTGCCGAACAGGTCAGATTTCTTGTAACCGACGCCATAAAACGTCAGATCGTTTCCGATGTTCCTCTTTGTACATTTTTGTCGGGAGGCTTGGATTCAAGCCTTATTTCCTCTGTGACTTCAAGAGAGTTCCAAAAACAGGGCAGACAGCTCCATACCTTTTCGGTTGAATACAGAGATAATCAGAAGTATTTCAAAGCAAGCAAGTTCCAGCCCAACAGCGACGATTATTATATTGAGCAAATGGTAAAATACCTGGGAAGTACTCATCACCATGTGGTAATAGATACCCCCGAACTTGTTCAGGCTCTGTATTCTGCTGTTGACGCAAGAGATCTGCCGGGAATGGCAGACGTGGATTCTTCCCTTCTGCTTTTCTGTAAGGAAGTAAAGAACTTTGCAACCGTGGCACTTTCCGGGGAATGTGCCGATGAAATTTTCGGAGGATACCCATGGTACAGAGACAAAGATATCCGCATGACCGACGGTTTCCCCTGGTCTCAGTCCACAGCTTACAGAAAAAGCCTGATGAAAGATGATTTTGTTCATGACGGTTGCGAGCAGTTTGTTTATGATAAATATAAGGCTACTATTTCAAAAGTAAAAGATGATAACGGCTTGTCGCCTCTTGAAAAGCGAATGAGAGAAATGATGAGGCTTAATCTGGAATGGTTTATGCAGACGCTGCTTGACAGGAAAGACAGAATGTCCATGTACAGCGGACTTGAAGTAAGAGTACCTTTCTGTGATTATCGGATAGTGGAATATCTGTATCAGGTTCCGTGGGAATACAAGGATTACAAAGGCAGGGAAAAAGGACTTTTGCGTGAAGCAATGAAAGATTATCTTCCTCAGGAGGTGCTTTGGAGAAAGAAAAGTCCTTACCCCAAGACCCATAATCCAAGCTATGAAAATGCGGTAAAATCAGAGCTTTCACAGGTTATCAATAATAACGGTTCTCCCATACTGCAAATACTGAAAAAAGACAAATTGCAGGAACTTGTAAACGGCAGGGAGAACGTTCAGTGGTACGGTCAGCTTATGAACAACCCGCAGATCATGGCATATATTCTTCAGATTAATTATTGGCTGAAAAAATTTAATATTCATATTGTGTAACTGTTTTTTGTATAAAACCGAAAAGAAACAACCCGTACAGATTATTCTGTACGGGTTGTTGTTTTAGCCAATATTCATTTTATTATTCAACAAAAGATTTCATTCCCCTTTGACGGCGGAATTCAAGATATTCCTCATAGGTTCCCTGTCGGTCGATACAGCCGTCGGGAGTTATCTCTATGATCCTGTTTGCAACTGTTTCCATAATCTCATGGTCATGGGAGGCAAAAAGCACTACCCCTTTAAAATCACGCAGACCGTTGTTTACTGCGGTTATGCTTTCAAGGTCGAGGTGGTTAGTGGGCCGGTCAAGGAGAAGTACGTTTGAGCCGAAAAGCATCATTCTTGAGAACATACACCTTACCTTTTCTCCTCCTGAAAGCACGTTTACTTTTTTATAAATATCGTCCCCTGAAAAAAGCATTTTTCCTAAGAATCCACGCAGGAAAGTATCCGTTTCTTCTGTGGTGGAATATTGTCTTATCCAATCGACTATAGTCATATCGCAGTTGTTAAAAAACTCGCTGTTGTCTTTAGGGAAATATGAACGTGAGGTTGTTGAACCCCATTTGAAAGTACCTTCGTCCGGTTGTTCCTCTTCCATGAGAATTTTGAACAGCATGGTTATTGCCTGCTCCGATTCGCCTATAAAAGCGACCTTATCTGTTCGGCTTAATGTGAAGGTAACATTATTAAGCAGTTTTTCTCCGTCCACTGTTTTTGAAATACCGTCCACACGGAGTATTTCTTTACCCGGTTCCCTATCCATATTAAACCCGATATAGGGATATTTTCTTGAAGACGCCGGCATTTCTTCTACCGTCAGCTTATCAATGAGCTTACGGCGTGAAGTCGCCTGTTTGGATTTTGATTTATTAGCTGAAAATCGGGCGATAAATTCCTGAAGCTCTTTTATTTTTTCTTCAGCTTTTTTATTCTGCTGTTTGATCATTCTCTGCATAAGCTGAGAGGATTCATACCAGAACTCATAGTTGCCCACATACATTTTAATTTTAGTATAGTCGATATCTACGATATGAGTACATACATTATTGAGAAAGTGTCTGTCATGAGAAACAACAAGCACAGTTCCGAAATATTCGGCAAGAAAATCTTCAAGCCAGCGTATAGCGTCGATATCCAGATGGTTGGTAGGCTCGTCCAGCAGAATAATATCCGGGTTGCCGAAGAGTGCCTGAGCAAGAAGCACCTTTACTTTTTCGTTGCCTGAAAGAGAGGACATCTGAGCGTAAAGCAAGTCTTCCGAAAGTCCCAGCCCCTGAATAAGTTTTGACGCGTCCGATTCTGCTTCCCAGCCGTTAAGCTCGGCGAACTCGCCTTCCAATTCGGCAGCCCTGTCCCCGTCCGCTTCGGAGAAATCCTCCTTGGCATACAAAGCGTCTTTTTCCTGCATTATATTATAAAGACGCTGATTTCCCATTATTACCGTATCAAGGACATTATATTCGTCATAAGCAAAGTGATCCTGTTTTAATACTGACATACGAGTGTCTTTTTTTATGGTTACTTCTCCGGTAGTGGGTTCAAGCTCTCCGCAAAGGATTTTGAGAAATGTGGATTTACCCGCACCGTTAGCACCGATAATTCCATAGCAATTTCCGTTTGTAAACTTTAAGTCCACATCTTTAAACAAAATCTGTCCGCCGAAGGACAGACTTACATTTGAAACTGAAATCATACTTTTAATTGTTCCTTTCTTTTAGAAATGTGTTATATATTTATTTGCACAAATAACATATTAGTTTTAATTATAGCATATTTTAAATTCCGTGTCTACAGCAAAAGCCCTAAACAGCTTATTTTAGTTATTCCTTGACATTTATTGTGACGTAAATTATAATTAAAATAAGAAAATTTTAAGAAATTTATTGACTTGTTTTTAAAGATTTTATAATATGATTCTTTCAGAACAAAGAAAGGACAAAAATTCAAATGTTTTTTCAAAAAAGGCTTGACAAGCAGTGCA
>JBJERB010000042.1:0-13245 GCA_051882055.1 Oscillospiraceae bacterium | reverse complement strand
CCCCTACATTGAAAATTATAATTTCTAACCGCTAACTTCTAACCTCTAACATCGGATAGCTCCATCGGGCGACTACAAGTCGCCCCTACAATATAAATTACTGACATCTGACGGGCTGTCGAGGACTTAGAGGACTTATATATGATTTAATTAACGGGACGTCGAGGACGCCGTCCCCTACATGGCATAGTGGGGTCGATGCTTTTTTAGCACAACAAACTTATATCGTGTTTTGCCCCGTCCGGGCTAAGACTAAAATAACACAAATACTAATCCACATTTCCATAGCGGGGTCAATGCTTTTAGATATTACAAACTTATATCGTGTTTTGCCCCGTCCGGGCTAGGACTAAAATAACACAAATACTAATCCACATTTCCATAGCGGGGTCGATGCTTTTTTAGCACAACAAACTTATATCGTGTTTTGCCCCGTCCGGGCTAGGACTATTATAACATTTTTCACGAATGTAGTCAAACTGAAATAAAAACCGCCGATTCAAAAATTTAAAATATTTTATTGTAATAAAAAACCATTTTCTACATATGCAGCTTTAAAATCTGTTCAGCGTTTTCCAGCATAAGTGGAGAAATGTCGTCTCCGCCCATAATTCTTGCAATTTCGTATTTTCTTTCTTCAAAATCAAGACGTTTTACAGTGGTAACGGTTCTGTCACCTACCACGTTTTTTTCAATAAGTAAGTGATTGTCCGCCATAACGGCAATCTGAGATAAATGAGTAACGCATAGAACCTGCCTTATCTCTGAAATCTGTTTTAACTTCTGACCGATTTTATGTGCCGCCTTACCGCTTACGCCGGTGTCGATTTCGTCAAAAATCAAAGTACCTATGCTGTCCTTGTCGGCAATTACATTTTTTAGTGCCAGCATGATCCTTGAAAGCTCTCCGCCGGAAGCGATCTTTGCAATGGGCTTAGGCTCTTCTCCCACATTAGCAGATATAAGGAATTCTATGCTGTCCATGCCGTTTATCGTAAGCTTACCCGGCTTTTGCTCCACAATGATTTTCACATTGGGCATATTGAGAAATTCCAGTTCCCCGGTTACCTGCTTGACAAACCGCTCTCCCGCCTGTCTTCGGAAATCAGAAAGTTTTTTTGCCTTTTTTGAAACCACTGTCAGAAGCTCAGACTTCTTCCTGCTCAGCTCCGAAAGACTCTCTTCGCTGTTTCTAAGCTCCTCAAGCTCTTTTTGGGATTTTTCCAAAGTATCGAAAACATCATCAAGCTCAGGACCGTATTTCTTTTTTATTCTTCTTAATTCTTCATTGCGTCGGTTCAAATAATCATAACGCTTGGGATCTGCGTTCAGCTTATCCATAAGCGAGGAAAGCTCAGAGGCAATATCCGCTATCTCTATTTCAGCAGACGACAGCCTTTTATACAACGGCTCCAGTTTCGGGAATATTTCAGTATAGTTTTCAAGTTCCCTTTCTCCTTGAGATACAAGCTCCGCTGCTCCGCTTGTTTCGTCGTTTCCGTTCAAAAACAGATTGGCATTAAAAATCGCCTCTGAAAGCGTAACGGCATTTTTTGAAACCTCAAGTTCCTGCTCTATTTCAGTATCTTCATTTTCGGAAATATTCAGGCTTTCAATTTCGTTAATCGTTTCTTCAAGAGTATTTATTCTGAACGCTTTCTGGTTTGCGTCAATTTTCATCTTGTTTATTTCCCTTGCAAGACTTTGCAATTCCTTAAATGAGTCCCTGTAATCTTCAATATAAGGTTGGGCGTCTGCAAAGCTGTCAAGAATATGAATGTGCTTTTCAGGGGCAAGAAGTATCTGATTGTCATGCTGACCGTGAATATTTACAAGCAGTTCCCCGATATCTCTGAGTACAGCTACGTTTACACTTCTCGAATTCACTCTCGCTACGCTTCCTCCGTCCTGACGGATTTCACGGGATAAAAAGAGCTGTCCGTCTTCACATGAAATTCCAAGCTCCTCCAGCTTGTCGTAAACAGTCTTATCAAGATCCACAAATTCGGCAGAAACAACCGCCTTGTCCGTACCGCTTCTGACTATATCCTTGGTCACTCTCTGACCCAGTACTGCATTTATGCCGTTAATCATAATGGATTTGCCTGCACCGGTTTCTCCGGTAAAGACATTCAGTTTATCGGAAAATTCAATATTCGCTTTTTCAATTACAGCTAAGTTTTCAATATAAAGTTCTTTAAGCATATAAATCCTTCTCCGTAAAAGTTTAATTTTCTGACAGACTTTTAAGTATACTGTTGAGTTCCTTGACAAGCCTTAAAGCGTCACGTTCCGTTCTCATAAGAACAAATACCGTGTCATCTCCTGCCAGAGTACCCACCACATTATTTATATTTGTTGTGTCGAGCTTGGCACAAACCGCCTGTGCCATACCTGTCTGACATTTTACTACAACAGTATTCATTGCATAGTCCACATCTGTAACCGAATCGGATATAATTGTATAAATCATGTCGTTTTTGTTGTCAAATCCGTTCTTTTTAAAAGACGGTATGCTGTATTTATAATCCCCTGCCGCATTCATGCTTTTTATTAAAGCAAGCTCTTTTATGTCCCTTGATACCGTGGCTTGAGTGCAGATACAGCCATGCTCTTTCAAAGCCTTCTGAAGATTTTCCTGGGTGTCAATATTCTGTTCCGACACAATTTTCAGTATAAGCTGCTGTCTTTGAGATTTCATTTCCTCTAATCCTCCGAAATTTCTTTTAAAGGCTGCATCAGCTTTTTGTTGACCGAAGTAAAAAAGCTGTCGCCGTTAATATCAATAATATCAATATATCTTCTGCTTTTCTCTACTTTTACCACGTCTCCGTTTGAAAGACGGTAAACGATATTTCCGTCCACATTAACGCATGTATGTGCGTCAAGTCCTGTATTACTTTTAATTTTTATAATGCTGTTGGGTGACAGCACCATTGACCTTGCAAAAAGAGTGTGTGCACAAATTTGCGTAAACTCAATACATTCCATATCCGGCTCGATAATTGGTCCGCCTGCCGACATGGAATAAGCGGTAGCTCCGGTAGGAGTTGAAAAAATAACTCCGTCCGCTCTGAGAGAGGCAATAGTACTGTTATTTTTGGATACTTCAAAATCTGCGATTTTGCAATCATCACACCTCGAAATAACAACATCGTTCAGGGCAGTAAATTTAAGAATCTCATCATCTTTCGGCTCTACCGTAACCGAAAGCATCATACGCCTGCTAACCGTATACTCTTTTCTGCAAAGCTTTGAAAGCTTGTCCAGCTCGTTATGTTCAAGAGAAGCCATAAACCCAAGACGTCCGCAGTTAATACCTAAAATCGGCTTATTAAAAGCTGCCGCAAAATTAGCACATTTCAAAATTGTTCCGTCGCCGCCTATAACAACAATAACATCGCACTGTTCTAATAATTCGGATTCGGAAATAAAATTTATACTTTCAATCCTGCTGAAATCTTTGTAGTATTTTTCATTCATAAAAAGCTCTGTGTCGTAACCATTGAGTACCTTACAGGTCTGCTCGGTATACTCTCTGCAATTCTGCTTGTCAAGATTAGGAAAAATATAAATCTTCATTGAGCAAAAGGTCTCCTCCCAATTTATTTCAACTCATTAAAAGCTGTATCTACTAATTTCTTTATGTCAATTTTCTTAGATTTCAATATGTCGCTTTTCTCAAGCCATGCAAGATATTCTATGTTTCCGTCTCCGCCTTTAATTGCGGAATTTGTCAGTCCCATAAGTCTGAGTCCGCATTCCTCGAAGAAAGAGGTAAGCTCTTCGAGAACCCTTACATGAACTTTTTTATCTTTTACTATTCCTTTTTTATTCAACGCACTTTTTCCTGCTTCAAACTGAGGTTTAATAAGCAATACCATTTGTCCGCCGTCTGAAACACATTCTTTTACAACAGGTATGACTAATTTAAGTGATATAAAGGACAAATCTCCTGCAACAAATTCAATCGGCTCGTCAAAAAAATCCTTTGCAAGATTTTTTACATTGGTTCCCTCACAATTCACAACTCTGTCATCTTCGGCAAGTTCCTTTGCCAACTGACCGTGACCGACGTCCACCGCATATACCTTTTTTGCTCCCTTTTCAAGCATGATCTGAGTAAACCCTCCGGTAGACGCACCAATGTCGGCACAATATTTATCTTTTACATCTATGTCAAAGCACTCAAAGGCATGCTTCAGCTTCAAGGCACCTCTGCCCACATAATCCATAACCTGCCCGGTAACGACAATCTCACAGTCCTCTTCAACCAAAGCCGACGGCTTTGAAACAATGCGTCCGTCTACCGAAACATTTCCCGATTTCACCATTTCTTTAGCTCTTTCACGGCTTTTGGCAAATCCCTTTTCAACAAGATATAAATCAATTCGTTTACTCATTATTCAAAAAGTCCTCAATCTGCTCCGCCATTTTTTCAGCAGACAGGCCATGCTCTTCCAACAAATCGGAAACTTCCCCGTGCTTTACAAATCCGTCGATGGCAACAGCGGCAACATTATTACATATAGCCGCATATTTCTCAGACAAGGAACCGTGATAATAAGATTCTTCAAAGAAAAATACCAGTTTATAGCCCGAAATAATATCAATGATTTCTTCTTCAATGGGGAATATTTTTACAAGCTTCAGTGTGTCACATTCCAATCCATGATTTTTCAGCATTTCACAGCATCTGAGAACATTGTTATACAGTCTGCCGTATGTAACTACAAGCACATCATTTCCGCCGCCGTGGTATTGGTAATCAGTGTTTACCCCCGATTTATCATATCTGGACTTATCGTTTCCTCTCGGATATCTCACTGCAACAATTCCCGTGTCCTTTTCAACAGCTTGTCTGAGGCACAGACGAAGTTCTTCATAGCATGACGGAGAATAAATGGTCGTGTTGGGGATAGAGGTCAGAAACGGCACATCAAAAATTCCCTGATGAGTTTCACCGTCGTTGCCGACAATTCCTGCTCTGTCCACGCCTATTACTGCATGGGTATTACAGATAGCCAGATCATGTATAAGCTGATCGTAGCTTCTCTGCAAAAACGAAGAATAAACGGCAAACACCGGTATCATTCCCATAGAAGACAATCCTCCGCAGAATGTAACGGCATGCTCTTCGGCGATTCCCACATCGAAAAATCTCTGGGGATATGCCTTGTAAAAATACTGTAAACCCGTACCGTATTTCATAGCGGCAGTAACAGCACAAATCTTTTTATTTTCACCTGCAAGCTCGGTAAGCTCCTTACCGAACACGGAAGAATAGCTGTCAGATACCACAACATCCGGATTTCCCGTTGCTATTTCAAATGAACCTACTCCGTGATACTCCCCCGGGTTCTCTTCCGCAGGGGCATAACCTTTGCCCTTTATGGTATTCACATGAACGACTACCGGTCTATGCATAGCCTTAGCCGCTTTAAGACCGTTTTCAAGCTCCTCTAAATTATGACCGTCAAGCGGTCCCACAAATTCAAACCCGAAATCCTCAAACATGGTGCTGTGAAGAATGACATTTTTAAATGCATTTTTTGAACCTTTAATAGCCTTTTTCAGCGGTCTTCCCACTACAGGAGTTTTGTCCAGAGTTTTCTCAACAATGCTTTTGGTTTTCTGATAAGATTCTTTGGTACGAAGCGAGGAAAGATACTTTGCAAGACTACCCACATTTTTTGAAATGGACATTTCGTTATGATTTAAAATTATCACCAGATTGGTATCGCTTTTTCCTGCATTGTTAAGCCCTTCAAAAATCATACCACCGGTAAAAGCTCCGTCCCCCAGAATAGCCACAGCATGGTGAGGATTACCCTGTATTTTCATTGCTGTTGCAATTCCCAAAGCCGCAGATACGGAATTTGAACTGTGACCGCTTATAAATGCGTCATGTACCGATTCATCGGGGCGGCAGAAGCCGGAAAGTCCTCCTTCTTTTCTGAGAGATGAAAACTTTTCTGCTCTGCCTGTCAGGATTTTATGAGTGTAAGACTGATGACCGACGTCCCATACTATTTTATCTTCCGGAGATTCAAACACTCTGTGTACAGCAAGCGACAGCTCCACTGTCCCCAGGTTTGACGCAAGATGTCCGCCGTTTTTAGAAACGGTATCAATAAGCATTTTCCTTATGTCCTGACAAAGCATTTCACATTGATTTAAACTTAATTTTTTTAAATCGGCAGGAAGATTCATCTTGCTCAAATCAGGCCTTTTTTCATTTGACATTAATAATCCCCCATTATTTACGACGCTCCAGCATACTTCTTGTCAAATCACAGACAAAATCATTGTCATCAAATTCATCAAGATATTTTAATGCGTTTTCTGTAAATTTTTTCGCCGTATTTTTAGATTCTTCAAGTCCCAGAATAGATACATAAGTATTTTTATTCTGCTCTCCGTCGCTTCCTATAGGCTTTCCAAGTTCTTCAAAACTACCTGTTACGTCAAGAATATCGTCCTCGATCTGAAATGCCTTTCCCAAAGCCATTGCATAATTTGCAGCGGTTGGTATTTTGTCAAACTTCCCTCCGAGAACAACTCCCATAACGCAGGCAGCTTCGATTAATGCACCGGTCTTTTTCTCCTGTAAAACATTCAGCGTTTCAAGAGAAATGCTTTTGCCCTCGGACTGTAAATCTATAACCTGACCGCCGATCATTCCCTCGACGCCGACTGCTTTTCCAAGAACCGAAACAAGCATTACCGCTTTATCGGCAGAAATCCTGCCCTCTATTGCCGCATTGGCTATCACTTCAAAAGCAAGAGTATTAAGTGCGTCGCCGGCAAGAAGAGCGATATTTTCAGGGAAAGCTTTATGACATGAGGGCTTGCCTCTTCGATAATCGTCATTGTCCATACAAGGCAGATCGTCATGAATAAGCGAAAAAGTGTGAATCATTTCAATGGTACAGGCAATATCAAGATATTTTGATACATCTCCTCCGCACATACGGCAGAATTCCAGCATAAGAACAGGTCTTAGACGCTTGCCTCCTGCCATAAGCGAATATTCCATTGCATCATATATTATTCCCTGCAGCGATTCTTTTCTTTTTGTAAACTCAAGAAGCTGTTCTTCTATTTTTTCGCAGTAAGTTTTTAAAATCAGTTCATTCTGTTCCGTCATTTAGGATAATCCTTTCACAATTAAATAATAAATTTAATTTCAATAAGGGAGATGCCCGTCATTCGACGTGGCAAGGGTTGACCGCCGCAATAAAGGCGGGAGACATCTTTCCTAAGTTATAGAATCTTGTGTATTATCACTTATTGAAAGAGTTTTAACCTGGAGCTTTGCTTTTTCCAAAGACTTTTTGCAGTCCACGGAAAGTTCTATTCCCTCTTTATATAAATCCAGTGCCTCATCGAGAGAAAGATTATCCCCTTCCAAATTTTTAACTATTTCATCAAGTCTTTTCATTGACGATTCAAATGTCATATAAAAAATCCTTTCGTATGCTAAATTATCCGTGCGTTTCGTTTCATATCGCTGAAAGTTATCTCTACCATATCATCCACCGAAAGAGTTTCTCCCTTTGAAACAACTTTACCGTCCTTTACGGTAATTGAATATCCTCTTTCAAGTACATTCAACGGGCTTAGAGCCGAAAGCTGTGCCGAGTATTTATCCAGAATATTTTCACTTGTTCTTATTTTCTTTTCAATAAGCAAGTCAAGTTTATCTTTTATTCCGCTGAGATCGGAATAATCCTTTTCCAATCTCTTTTCAGGAGACAAGAGCTTGATTTTATTCATAAGGCTCAAAAGAACATCACTGCGTTTGTTTATGCTTTTTTCAAAAGCGTCGTTCATTTTGTTTACCATATGGTCAAGCGTACCGAAAAGCTCCGACATCTGAGGGGAAGCCAGTTCTGCCGCCGCAGAAGGCGTCGGAGCTCTCATATCGGAAACATAATCAACAACGGAAGTATCCGTTTCATGCCCCACAGCTGTAATCACCGGAGTTTTGCAGGCATATACAGCCATAGCCGTCTTTTCTGTATTAAACGGCATCAGATCCTCCAATGATCCCCCTCCACGGGCAAGAATTATGGTATCGGCACCGCAGCCGTCCGCAATCTCCAGAGCTTTGCATATTGAATCGGCGGCGGCTTCTCCCTGAACCTGTGCAGGGCAAATTGCTACTTCGCATATAGGATATCTTCTCGACAGCACATTCAGTATATCCTGCAATGCCGCACCTGTCAGAGAAGTTACCACGGCAATCTTCTTTGGCATGATCGGTATAGGCTTTTTTACAGAGCTGTCAAACAAGCCCTTTTGCGACAGCTTTTCTTTAAGCTGTTCTATTCCTTTATGCAATTCTCCCGTACCAACAGGCTGTATATCCGACGCAATTATCTGATAAACCCCGTCACGCTCGTAAACGTCAACATTTCCCACCACAAGTACGCTCATGCCGTTTTCGGGCATAAATTTCAAACGCTGAACGCTTCTTGAAAACATAACCGCTTTCACAGCAGATTCTGAATCCTTCAGCGTAAAATACGCATGTCCCGATTTGTAATGTATTGTAAAATTTGATATCTCGCCTTTCACCGCTATTCCTTTCAGCTTCAGATCCGACTGGATTTTAAACTGAATATACTTGTTAAGCTGTGAAACGGACAAAATTGAACTCAATCTAAATCATTCCTTTTTTTAATGCACTGTAAACCGCAGTACCTACTGCATTGTCACAGGAAAACTCAGGCTTTGCAAAAAAAGCTCCGAATTTTTCAGAAAGTCTGCTCCTGATAATGCTGTCAGACATGACGCCTCCAACGCACAGAATCGGCATTTCACCGTATTTATCCAATGCGGCGGCAATCATACCGCTGAAAGTATCGCATAAATAATCAATACAGAACCTTGCAATATCTTTACCGCTTTCACCGTTGTCATACATTTTTCTGCACAGGTTTTCAAGTCCCGAAAGACAGCAGTCAAGCCCTTTTATAACAGGTCGGGTTTTATAGTGAGCATCACTTTCACAGGCAAGTGCGTCAAGCTCTTTTCCGCATGGGAACTGCAATCCCAGCATTACTCCCACTCTGTCTACCGCCTGACCGGCTTTCAAATCAAGTGAACTTCCTATTTCTCTGACTTCCGGCACATTATCATCATCAGGAGTACAAAGAAGCAGATCAGTAGTTCCGCCGCTGGCATGAAAAGCAAGAAAAGATTTTTTTCCTTTCAGCAAATCAAATCTGCGACAGGAATAAAGCCCTGCAAGAATATGCCCGATCTGGTGGGAGGTTCTGTCAGGCTTTACTCCCATGACAGCTCCCAGAGATTTTGCAAATCCGTCGCCAACAGTAAAGCAAGGCATATAGGAACCCTTTACAAATCTTGGAGCAAAGGAAACGCCTATGCCGTCAAGATTTATTCCGCCGATATCTGAAAACAGCTTTTCAATTATAAACGGCAGCTGAATCGTATGATGAAAAACAGCGTCCGACTGTCTTATTCCCTTTTCGCCCTTTTTAACCGGAAGCAGCATTTTTTCCTGAACAACTTCCATGGTATCGGTATCCAGCAGAGCTGCCGATGTGGTGTAGTTACTGGTGTCAATACCGAGAATTTTACTCATTCTCAGGTGCCTCTTCACTTCTGGAATAAGCTCCGAGAACTCCGTTTACAAAAGCAATATCCGGTTCCTGAGCATATTTCTCAGCCAAAGCCACAGCTTCGCTTATGGCAACGTTTATCGGAACTTTTTCATCATATAACGCTTCATATATTGCAAGCCGAAGTATTGCAAGGTTAATTTTCGGGATTCTTTCCACAGCTCTTTTATTGCTGAACCGTGAAATTATTTCATCAAGCTCGCCCGCACGCTGGCATATGCCCTCAGCCAAAGAGATTACCTCGCCGTTTATAAGAATATCCTCATTTTCTTTTGCGATTTCAATTATATCCTCTATAGAATCATCTCTGAAAAGTTTTTCAAAGGTCAGAATAAAAGCGCTTTCACGAACATCACGTCTTTTCGCCGACACAACAACACATCCTTTAATTAATTTTTTATGCCACGGACAGTAACGTTAACCCGTGCAACTGTAAGTCCGATCATATTCTGAACCGAGCTTTTTACAACTTCCTGAATTTCTTCCGATACAGCTAATGCCTTGACGCCCTTATTAAGGATAACTCCGATTGAAAGGGACAAAACATCGTCTACCATACCGATTTTAATATCTCCCATGCTTTCTTCTTTAAGCCAAATTTGTTTTAAATTCTTTTTTACGGGAGCAATACCGTAAACCCCGTCGATTTCCTTTACTGCGTTTTTTACAATTCCGGCAATAACGCTCTGGCTTACCTGTAAACTTTTTTTATTGTTTTTTAAAATCTGACTCATATCAGAGCCTCCTTATTACAAATTTTTTAGGCAATATATATTAGTATTATAACATATTTTATCTTCAAGCACAACAGTTTTTTTGCACTTTTCGCATATTTTCAATTATTTTCAAATATTATCGATTATAAAAAATATACACAAATTAAAATTTAAAATCTTATACCGTATACGATATGCATTTTCTCTTAACTCGCTTAATTTTATCTGCGGCACTTGACGTAAGGTCAAAAAAGTTATATAATTATAATAATTTATTTAAGTTTTAGGAAGGAAAGGTGATTCTTTAATGTCAAAGAAGCCTTATTATATTACAACGCCGATTTATTATCCCTCGGGTAATCCCCATATCGGTCATTGCTACACAACCGTTGCCTGCGATTCTATTGCACGTTACAGAAGAATGCAGGGATATGATGTAATGTTCCTCACAGGAACCGACGAGCATGGTCTTAAAATTGAACAGAAAGCCGCCGAAGCAGGAATTACCCCAAAAGAATATGTTGATAATATTGTTCTGAATTTCAAAAAGCTCTGGAGCTTTATGAATATCAGCTATGACAGATATATCCGCACTACTGATGATTATCATATTGAAACCGTACAGAAAATATTCAAGGCTTTGTATGATAAAGGATATATTTACAAAGGCGAATATAAGGGTAAATACTGCACTCCCTGCGAAAGCTTCTGGACTGAATCACAGCTTGACGAAAACGGCTGCTGTCCCGAATGTCACAGAGAAGTAACCGAAGCAAAAGAAGAGGCTTATTTCTTCAAAATGTCTCCCTTTGCAGACAGAATTGAAAAGCTCCTTACGGAAACAGACTATCTTCAGCCCAAAACGAGAGCTACCGAGCTTGTAAACAATTTTATAAAACCCGGTCTTGAAGACTTGTGTGTATCAAGAACCACTTTTAAATGGGGAATACCCGTTACTTTTGATGATAAACACGTGGTTTATGTTTGGATCGACGCTCTTTCCAACTATATTTCCGCTCTGGGATTCCGGAATGACAAGTACGACGATTTTGACAAATTCTGGCCTGCCGATGTTCATATGGTTGCAAAAGATATTATGCGTTTCCATGCAATTATATGGCCTGCTATGCTGATGGCTCTTGATTTACCGTTGCCTAAACATCTTGCTGTACATGGCTGGATCACTTTCAACGGCGTGAAAATGAGCAAATCCCTGGGTAACGTTGTAGACCCGTTCGTTCTGGGCGAACGTTACGGAGCAGATTCTATCAGGTATCATATTCTGAGAGAAATGGCTCTCGGTGCAGACAGCTCCTTCTCCAATGAAATTATGATAAACAGAATAAATTCCGACCTTGCAAACGGTTTGGGCAACCTTGTTTCAAGAACTGTCGCAATGGTTGAAAAATATTTCGGCGGCACTCTTATTGCCGACCGTCAGGACGGCGAATTTGATTCCGAACTTATTGAAACGGTGACTTCTCTCAGAGCTAAAGTTGACGATTTTATGGACAAAACTCAGCTTAACAATGCTCTTGCCGAGATTTTCAAAGTTGTTTCCCGTGCCAACAAATATATTGATGAAACAGCTCCTTGGATTCTTGCCAAAGACGAAGCCAACAAGCCAAGGCTTGCCACAGTGCTTTATAATCTTCTTGAAGCAATCAGAGTCACAACCTCTCTGCTTTCAGCCTTTATGCCTGAAACCATGCCTAAAATATGGGAACAGATAGGTGCAGTTGCTGAAGATGTAACATATGAAAACGCAGATAAATTCGGTGTGCTTCCTGCCGATGTAACAGTTAAAAAAGGTGAAATCCTTTTCCCGAGAATAGACGTTGAAAAGGAAATCGAAGCACTGAATGAAATCATAGGAAAATCTGCCGATAATAAGAACAAGGAGCCTGAAATCCAGGTTGCTCCCGTAGCTGACGAAATCACCATTGACGATTTTGCAAAGGTCGATTTGCGTGTGGCTTTGGTTAAATCCTGCGAAAAGGTAAAGAAGTCCAAAAAACTACTTTGCTTACAGCTTGACGACGGAATGGGCGGCAGACAGGTAGTTTCAGGAATTGCACAGTGGTACTCACCGGAGGACTTAATAGGCAAAAAGGTAATAGTAGTTGCAAATCTTAAGCCTGTTAAGCTGTGCGGAGTAGAATCCAACGGAATGATCTGTGCGGCTGATATGCCGGACGGTTCGGCAAAGGTTATTTTCCCTGACATGGACCTTCCCTGCGGTGCAAAAATCAGATAAAAAACAAGACAGCAGTTTTATCTGCTGTCTGAAATATACGCCTGTAGCTCAGTTGGATAGAGCAATAGCCTCCGACGCTATGTGCCGTGCGTTCGAATCGCATCAGGCGTACCACGTCGTCGCAAGCTGCATATCATTTGTTTCCGCCTTGCGGCGAAAAGCTCAATCATTCCGCTGCTCCTCCTTTCCGCAAAAAGTCACGCTCGGTTCACCTGCTCGGTTGTAAACGCCCTCGCAACGGTTCTCTGTCGCTAACAACTTTTTGCGGTTTAAATCCACTTCGGAATTTTAAGTCGGTATCTTTTTTATCTATTTATACGTCGTCGCAAGCTGCATATCATTCGTTTTCGCCTTGCGGCGAAAAACTCAATCATTACGCTGAAAATAATCTTTCAGCGATAACATGGGGCATTAGCGCAGTTGGGAGCGCATCACACTGGCAGTGTGGGGGTCAGGGGTTCGAATCCCCTATGCTCCACCATTTCTACGACAGCAAACAGTTCATCAAAATGTATGCTACCAATACCGTAAAATCAGAATAAAGGGCGATTAGCTCAGTTGGGAGAGCGCTGCGTTCGCAATGCAGAGGTCGAGGGTTCGAATCCCTTATCGTCCACCA
>JBJERB010000041.1:0-13297 GCA_051882055.1 Oscillospiraceae bacterium | reverse complement strand
ATCCTTATATTCAAGATATAATTTGGGGTAATAATGTTTTGTCATTCTATATAAGTCGAAAAGGTCGGCATTGTATTCTTTTATGGTTTTGTCATAGACATCATAACACTGTTTTGTCAGTGTTTCTTCAACGACTTCAGCGATATTCTTTTTATCTGCTTCGGTATAGCTGTTATTATCTATTAAAGCCTTCACCGAAATATTTACATCGTATATGAGTTTACCGTTATCTGAAATAAGTTTTGAATCGCTGTCTCTTTTTTGAAGATTTAAACCAAGCTGAGTTCCGTTATATTCAACGGCTGCCATAGAATATTTTGTTTTATTTGTCATAAGATTAATGCTCTGTGCTTCCTGAGGAGTAATTGCTCCTACAATTTTTCCGCCGGAAATCACGGCACTTTCTTTTATTTCATAAATTGAGTTTTCTCCTGACTGTTCTTCGCCTTGCTGAGACTGCTGGGACTGTTCACCCTGCTGATTATTCTCAGAGGGGCTTTTATCCTCGCTTTTGACAGATACAACGGGCAGGCAGGCGGATTTATCCGGCTTCATACATTCGTTGAGAAAAGTGACCATATCAGAGGGTATAACCGCTCCTTTATCACGGTACATTTTTATTGTTTCCTTAAAATTTTCCGTGGTAATCGCTCTTGTGGAGATCTGAACGTCAAGGATTTCTTTTGCCGTTTTTTCGGCAAGAACTATATCTACTCCCAGAAAGCTGTCCTTATTGCTTATAAAATACTTCAACAGTTCTTCGGGCTGTGAAAAGTCAGTATCTGAACCCAGAACTATTACCTGATTATGTCCTATGAAAAGATAGCTTCCCAGCTGATTTTCACAAAGGTCCATTGCTTCATTAAATGTTTTTGCCGTATTTGATATTATTCTTGTATTGGGCTTGCTGGGATCTATCTGTGTATCGGAGCCGGCTCCGCCGGATTTAAACACCTGCAAAGTGACAGTATATCCCGATTCGTCTTTGTCTATTCCGACTGCATGGATCAATGCACGGTCGGTGATCTCAATAGATTTTTCGTTTCCTATAAACACCAGCGACAAAAGAAGAATTATTATCCATATAGTATAACGTTTCATTTTAAACACCATGCCTTAGCTTTGCGAAGCCGTACTTTCATAAGATTTAATATTTTCTTTTTCCTATTCGCTTTTTCTTTTCCTGAACATGAGCATAATCAGAGGAACAACGAAAATCCCGATGAAAATCAGGACTGCCTGAAGATTAATAAACTTTAATTCTTCCCACTTTTCATACATAACGAGGGGTATCGTTATTGCCGCACACAGAGTTAATACTGATGCTTTACCGATTGAATGGCGTTTGTAAGAAGGTATGATCTGTGCAAGACAGCTATCGGCACAGATGGTGAAAAGCGTTATTTTTATTATTGCACAAAGCGTCCAGAACAGCATAAAGAGAGCCTCGAAATGTTCAAACAGCTTGGTCTGGGAAAATGCCGACAGGGAGAAGAAGGGGAGCTTTGAAAGATGTGTATATTCACCTAATACCAATGTGACAGACAGGACGGTAATTACGATTATTACGGTTTTCACTGTAAGATAGGAATACAATGTTTTATAGGGCTTATTCTTAAGGCAGTTTTGCAAAATGACCAATGCGGCTAATTCATATGCGTTGGCGAAGACTCTTGGTATATCGTATGCTATTTCGGCTGCGGGGCTTTCAACAGCCACATTTAAATCTTTAAAATCAATATGGTGCTGAAAACCCAAAAGTACCAGTCCAAGTCCTACAACAGCGGTAACTGCCACAACACCGGAGCTTCTTGCAAGGGTATCAATGTGAAGCTGAGAGATATAGAATGCTGCGGCGGCTATTACAATTATGATAGTCCATGGAGCATAAGTTTCTGAAAAGCAATATCTCAGGTAAAATGAGATATCGCCCATAACTTTGATTACAGCGGCAAGGGAAATTATAAGATAAAAAATACTTATCAAAACGGCAAGGATTCTGCTTTTTGAGCCTGCAAAGGTGAGAATTCCCTCGCCGTTGTTTTTATTATAAAAAGCCGCAGAGGGTATCATCAGCAAGCCGAAAATTACAAATGACAGTATTACGGTTATAACAAACAGGGTCCCGTTTGTACCTTTTTCGGGGATATAGGTCATTACAGAGAACAGCTTACTGCATATCAGAATCGCCATGAATTGCATCGATGAAATTTTACTCATTTAATCGGCTATGCCCGGCAGGGAGCATTTCCTCCTTTTTTGATGTTTTTTATTTTGCTGCGATAATATTGTTGCTGAAAACCGATTTTAAGAAACGGTTCAGAAGTTTTCAAGTTTATCTTCTGTATAATCCTCAACAGTGGAGTGGTCTTTTTCCATTGATTTAAAGGACGCTCTTGCGAAAACGTCTTTAATTCCTTTAAAAGAAAACGGGGTAACCGGGGAGGTATAGGGGATATTGAATTCGTCCATTGCACAGATATTTGCAATTATAATAAGTCCGCATACGGCTATACCGAAAAATCCTGCGGCTCCTCCTGAAAAAATAAAAGCAAGTCTTAAAACAGAAGTCTGCTGATTAAGACTGGGAATTATAAACGAAGCGGTTGCGGTTAGTCCCACTATAATGAGAAGAGGAGCGGAGATTATTCCGCTTTTAACGGCGGCATCGCCTATTACAAGTCCTCCCACGATAGATATTGCACTGCCTACTGCGGAGGGAAGGCGTATACTTGCTTCACGCATCAGCTCAAGAAGTGCCATAATTATCAGTATCTCAAAAAACAGGGGATAAGGAGTAGCCTGTTCCGACGCAGACAGATTAAGAAGCAGCTTTAAATTAAGCATTTCCGGATGATAGCTTGCCGTTGCAACGTAAATACCCGGAAAAGCCACTGCTAAAAAGAAAGCAAAATACCTTATCCATCTCAGGTATGTGGCAAAATAATTCTTGGAGCAATAATCATCAATAGTCTTAAAATTTTCTGAGAACAGAACCGGACATACAAGGGCAAAAGGAGTGCCGTCGATAAGCACGCAGACCTTACCGTCGTTTATCTTTGTACAAAGCACGTCGGGACGTTCGGTATGTCCAATATTGGAAAACAGGTTTTCTTCCACTCCCTTTTCAAGAAAGGGTTTTATATAACCGCTTGAGATAATGGTATCAAGCTTAATTGAAGAAAGTTTTTTCCTTATTTCATCCACTATTTTCGGAGGAGCTTTATCCACCATATAAACCATACAAACATCTGTTGAGGATTGTTCTCCCACCTGCATCATTTCAAATCTGAGAGCGGGGCTTTTCATACGTCTTCGTATAAGAGAAATATTAGTTCTGATAACTTCGGCGAATGCCTCCTGAGAACCCATGATATTATTCTCGCTGGTGGGCTGGGATATGGATTTCTGGGCATAGCCCTGAATACCCATAGAAATTCCTTTAGGTATACCGTCTATAAAAATCAGTGCAAATCCGGAAAACAGATCCTGAACCACGTCGCCGTAGGTATAAAGAATATGACGTTCCGCTGCAAGCAGGCTTTCTTTGGTGACGAACCGATAAACCGCAAGCGAGGGATTTTCCGTTGCAGGGACTTTCAGCTCCATAAGCGGACGGAAAATCAATTCTGCCATTGACGAGGTTGAGACCATGCCCTCGATAGTTACAACGGCACAGGGAGCGTCGCCGATATTAATTTCCATAACGTTAAGTTCCATGGTGTTATTCATTATTGTACGGCAATCAAGAATTGTTTTATCCAGCTTATCAGAGATTTTTATATTTTTGTAATTCTTATAATTCGGAGATTCGTTTACACGCATATTTTGCAAAGACACAGTATATTCATCCTTTCCGTTTTACGGCGTTTACAAAAGATGAAAAAATTGAAACTATATTTTTTCACATGATATTATCTGCATTTTGCTTATGAATATTCAGCTTGAGGCAGGTTAATATTATCTCTTAGAAACAAAATTTATCGGGGGCTTGAAATTTGCTGATTGTATTTTTTCGTGCGGTGATTTTATACATTATTATTATTTTTTCCATGCGGCTTATGGGCAAAAGACAGCTGGGAGAGCTTCAGCCGTCGGAACTGGTAATTACGATTCTGATGTCCAACATTGCCACGTTACCCATAGAGGATATAAACATACCCATGATTATGGGGGTTGTACCGATATTTACTCTTGTATGTCTTGATGTGATTATGTCCCATTTATCTCTTGTTTCAAGGAAATTCAGGCGTATGATTTCGGGAAGCCCCAAAATTATAATAGCAGACGGGAAAATAGATCAGATGCAAATGAAAAAGCTTAGATTTTCCATTGACGATTTAATGGAGTCCTTGCGAAGCGTTCAGGTTTTTGATATATCCGAGGTGCAGCTGGCTGTAGTTGAAACCACAGGGAAGATCTCGGTATATCAAAAGCAGGACAGTCAGCCATGTACTCCCAAAGATTTAGGAATAAATAAAAAGGCTAAAAATCCGCCTCAGCTTATTGTGGACGACGGTGAAATAGTTGAAAACGCTTTACGATTTCTGGGACTGGATCAGAATTGGCTTTCAGGAGTTCTTAAAAAAGAGAAATGCAAAGCTGAGGACATATTCATTATGACCGCTGACAGCGAAAAAAATTACACACTGATAAGGCATGACCAAAAATAGAAATACGGCTTTATGGGAAAGGATCGGCAGCAGGAATGAAAAGAATAACGGTTTCAATCGGGATTATCATTGCTATAATTATCGGCTCGGTTTTGTCACTGTATTTTATGGACAAAAACAACAGGGAAATGTTTGACAGAATTGACAGGATAACAAGCATGTACAGCCAGCAATCGGAAGGCATTACCAAAGAGATAGAGGATCTACAGGATTATTGGGAGGAATACTATGTCAGGTATTCATATGTTACCCAATGCTCAACCCTTGACGACATTTCATATTCGGTGGCAAAACTGAAATCAGTTTATGAACAGCAGTCGGATGAATTTATCCCCGAATGTGAAAGCATAAAATACAGAGTCAGACGGATTTATGACAGGCAGTTCCCGCATTTTTATTCTGTATTTTAGTTTTGTAAAAACTGCACAAATCATGTTCGATTCTATTGCATAATTTAGTGTAATGTATTATAATGTATGTAAAAGATACATTACTGAAAAAGGGGGAAAGGACATGAAAATGACGTTTATCGGAGCGACCCACGAGGTGACGGGAAGCTGTACTTACATTGAAGCCTGTGGGAAAAGATTTCTTGTGGATTTCGGTATGGAACAGGGGACTGACGCATATGAAAACAAGCAGATACCCACTGCCCCTTCAAACATTGATTTTGTACTGCTTACTCATGCTCACATAGACCATTCGGGACTTCTTCCGCTGCTCTTTGCAGGAGGTTTCAAAGGGGAGATACACGCTACCAAAGCCACCTGCAATTTATGCGACATTATGCTGAGAGATTCGGCTCACATTCAGGAATTTGAAGCGGAATGGCGAAACAGAAAGGGCAGAAGAAAGAATCAGGAGGAGTTTGTTCCTCTTTACACCATGAACGAAGCCGAGGGAGCTATAAAGCTTTTCTCACCTCATAATTACGGAGAAAAATTCTCTGTCTGCGACGGTATTGAGGTTCGGTTTGTTGACGCAGGTCACCTTTTGGGTTCGGCTTCAATCGAGATATGGCTTACCGAGAACGGCATTACAAAAAAGGCTGTATTTTCAGGGGACATAGGAAATCTTGATCAGCCGTTGATAAGAGATCCGCAGTATATTGAAGAGGCGGATTACGCAATAATGGAATCTACATACGGCAACCGTATTCATGAAAAGCCTCCGGATTATGCTTCATCTCTGGCGAAGATACTGGAAAAGACCTTTGAGCGTGGAGGAAATGTGGTTATTCCTTCCTTCGCCGTAGGCAGAACTCAGGAATTATTATACTTTATACGTCAGATCAAGGAAAAAGGTCTTGTTAAAACTCACAGGGATTTCCCCGTATATGTTGATTCTCCTTTAGCAATAGAGGCAACGGAGATATTCAACAGAAACCGTGATTCATGTTTTGATGAAGAAGCTATGGATTACATTAACCGGGGAATAAATCCAATCAGGTTTGACGGACTCAGGATTGCCGTAACAAGCGATGAATCGAGAGCTATCAACTTTGACGATACGCCAAAGGTCATAATTTCCGCCAGCGGAATGTGCGAAGCAGGCCGCATAAAGCATCACCTGAAGCACAATCTTTGGAGAAGCGAATGCACGGTACTTTTTGTAGGCTATCAGGCGGTCAACACTTTAGGACGAAAAATATGTGAGGGAGCGAAAAAGGTAAAGCTTTTCGGAGAAGAAATCGTGGTGAATGCAGAGATACAGATTCTTCCCGGTATAAGCGGACACGGGGATCTTAACGGACTTAACAGGTGGATCTCTTCCATAAAAGCTCCCCAAAAGGTGTTTGTTATTCACGGAGAATCACAGGTCGCCGAGGAATTTACCGCTCATTTACGCCATGACTTAGGTCTTGACGCATACTGTCCGTACAGCGGCGGCGAGCTTGACCTTATAACAGGAGAATTTAAAAACGGAAAGCCTGTTCCCATAATCAGAAAGCCAAAAGGGAACAGTTCATATCAGAGGCTTACTGCCGCTCTTGACAGACTCAGTGCAATTATCGGAAAAAGCTCAGGTCTTACAAACAAAGAGCTTGCTAAAATGACAGATACCATAAACAACCTTTGCAGCAAGTGGGAGGATTAACGTTTTAAGGTTTATCTGAATAATATATTAACTATGGAAATAAAAGTACAAGGAGACTACACATGAAAAAAATTCATATTTCAACTATAAATAAAAAACTGCGTGAAAATGAAAAAGACTTTATTAAAAACTGCGAAACGGCATACTGTTCTCAGATAAAAGCCATTGCGGACGGAATACACCGCTGGGGGGATTCAAAGCCCATAATTCTTCTTTCCGGTCCGTCGGGAGCGGGAAAGACCACAACTGCTTTAAAGCTCAGGGAATATCTTTCAGAGCTGGGGACACGCACCCACACGATTTCAATGGACGATTATTTCCTGCCTGCTCATCAATCATCACACAAAGCTGAGGAAAACGGGGAAATAGATTTTGAATCACCGTATCGGCTGGACATTGACCTTCTTAACGAGCATATGCTGAAAATAGCAAATTGCGAGGAAATAACCCTGCCCGAATTTAATTTTAAAAAGCAGGAGAGAAGCGAGGGTACTAAGCTGAAAAGAGAAAAAGGCGACTTTGTTATATTCGAGGGTATTCATGCATTAAACCCTGATGTTACGGGAATGACCGACGGCATTGCCAGCGGAGTATATGTAAGCATAAGAACCCGAATACAGACAAAATCGGGGGCTTTGCTTCACCCGTCCCATATAAGGCTGATGAGGAGAATCATACGGGACAAATTTTTCAGAGGGCGTGACCCGAAGGACACACTTGCGATGTTTGCAAATGTTGAGCGGGGAGAAAATCTGTATATTATGCCTTACAAACAGCGTGCGGAATATAATATAGACACATTTATTCCTTATGAGCTTTCGGTTTACAAAAGCTTTTTACAGGCTGATTTGCTGGAAGCATCGGAAAGTTACAGCGATTTTGAGCGGTTTGCCCTTATGCCGAAAGTCCTTGAAGAAACGGTTGACGCAGATATCAGTGCGGTACCTGAGAAATCTCTTATAAGGGAATTTATCGGCGGAAGCGGATATGAATATTAGATGAAAAAATAAATCGGGCGGTCAATTAAAAGACCGTCCGATTCTTTCTGAAAAGTTGATAATTTATTTTATATCCACATAACCGTTTTCTTGTTCGATACGCTTGATTTTTCTTTTGGTAACAACTCCGTTATATATACTGAACGCTCCGGAAACAATCAGGGAAACACCTAAAACCTTTAATGCGAATTTTGCAGATGCAAAAGGATTAAGGATAATCAAAAGTCCCAGAATTGTTGTAAGCACTGCCATTACCATGGGAGCAATCCAGTTATCAATATTATTGTCTTTAATAATCATTGCTCTTTTTATGCTGGTAATTCCGTCGCCAAGAAGATATATTCCGAAAATGAATGCAAGGATCTTAAAAATAAAATCAGGTTTTGTTATAATAAATATTCCTGCCGCACAGAGAAGCACAGCTTTTAAAATATCGCTTTCTATTCTTTCGCTGCAAAAATAAGATATAAGATTCAGCACACCGAAAGCCAGCGAAACTCCTCCCAGCACATAGCTTATTGTACTGGTGAAAATGTCGGGATTAATCAGCAAAAGCAAGCCTATTGCCACTTCTGCAATAAAAATTGTTATAAAGCTATTAAGCATTTTTTTCAGTATCTCCATATCAATTACCTTTCCTTTCTAAAAAAGTTCGGAGTTTATTATTTTTAAGCATTATCCTTAACTTTTTTGGATTTTAGTTTGTATGATTTTATTACTTTCAAACGAGAAAATTCCTCTCGCTCTTTTTCTTCCAAAGAATTTGAAATGAATTTAACAATAGCTTCATTCCTTGGAATAATAATATTCTGCAAAGCGTTTGCACGGCGTTGGGTTTTGTTTATTGCCGCTGAAAGTCTATATATACTGTTTTCCACCTCGGCAAGAGTTACAGTAATTCTTTTTACCTTATCGAATGCGATGAACGCTTTATCCAGCTGTGAACTTGTCTGGGAAAAGCCATAAGTGGCTTTCAGTGTGCTTTCTTTCATTTCCAGCTTTGGAAGCTCAACTCCCATTACGCTTCGTGAAGACAGCTCCAGCCCGTTTTCTAAGGGAATGCATTGTGCATAGGGAGTTACAACGCCCAGAGAAATATTAGCCAGCTGTAATGCGGAATACGCATCTTTATAGGTATCTTCTATTGTTTCCCTTAGCTGCTGTGCTTTATCCACAAGCATCATAAGCTCTCTTATAAGAATATTACGCTTTCTGTCCAGCAGCTCATATCCGAGAGCTGCAAGCTTCAAAGCTTTTTTTGAGTTTATCAGATTTCCTTTGGTAGGAAACACCTGTTGTTCAGCCATAATGAAAAGTTCCTTTCAGGTTATTCTTTACGGTCCTCTTCTTTGAGATTCCCCAATGACAGTGATTTAAGATAAGCATTGATAAATCCGTCGATATCACCGTCCATAACAGCGTTTACATTTGTCATTTCAAATCCGGTACGATGATCTTTTACCAGTGTATAGGGCATAAATACATAGGAACGTATCTGTGCACCCCATGCGATCTCTTTCTGCACGCCTTTAATATCTTCTATACGTTCCAGATTTTCACGTTCTTTGATTTCCACCAGTTTTGCTTTAAGCATTTTCATTGCGTAATCTCTGTTCTGGAACTGTGAACGCTGGGTCTGGCAGGCACACACGATGCCTGTAGGCTTATGGATAAGTCTTACTGCCGACGAAGTTTTATTGATATGCTGTCCGCCTGCTCCGCTTGAACGGTAGACCTGCATTTCGATATCTTCGGGACGGATATCAACTTCTACGGATTCGTCTATTTCGGGCATTACATCTATTGCGGCGAAGGAAGTATGTCGGCTTCCCGAGCTATCGAAAGGTGAAATACGAACCAATCTATGAATACCCGATTCGCTTTTGAGATATCCGTAAGCGTTTTCCCCCTCAACGATAATAGAGGCACTTTTCATACCTGCGTCGCCGCCCTCAAGATAATCAAGGGTTTTAACTTTGAAACCGTGGTTTTCACTCCAGCGATTATACATACGAAAGAGCATTTCCGCCCAATCCTGAGCCTCTGTTCCCCCTGCACCGGCATGGAAATTGATAATTGCATTACATTTATCATATTCCCCTGTCAGAAGGGAAGCCAGAGTCAGCTCTTCGATTGCTTTTCCAAGTTCCTCAAGCTCGGAACTGATTTCGTCAATCATAGTTTCGTCCTGTTCCTCTTCTGCCATTTCAATCATAACCTCGATATCTTCCGAGGAAGTTTTCAGTTTATTATATTTTTCTATATTACTTTCGAGGGCTCGTGTTTCCTGAAGCACCTTCTGTGAATTATCCAGGTCGTCCCAAAATCCCGGCTCTGCGGCTTTTTCCTGCAATTCAAGGATACGTTCTTTACTGTTTTCTATATCAAATACCTCATAAAGCTCATCTATTTTAGGACGATAGCTTTCAAGCTGTGATTTCAGATTTTCTAAAAATACCATAATTTATCTCCTCAAAAATTCTACTCATACTATATTATAATGCTTTTTTTGTGAAAAGTAAAGGAAATTTAGTAAAAACAGATTGATTTTTTTTATTTGTATGATATAATGTTATTGAAATAGTATATTGTTGTTTGGGTTACAAACATTAATTCCGGAGAGATTATGAGCAGAGGTATTATATTGTATCAATCGAAATACGGTGCAACAAAAAAATATGCAGACTGGCTGGTAGAAGAGCTTGGTTTTGTTTGCATGGAAACAAAAAAAGCAACATTGGAACAAGTAAAAAAGTTTGATATAATCGTTCTTTGCGGTGGTATTTATGCTTCGGGAATTGCCGGTTTGAAATTTCTTAAGAATAATTACAATGAAATAAAGAATAAAAAAACAGTTGTTTTTTGTGTAGGAGCTTCTCCATATGATGAAAAGGCTTTGGAAGATATAAAAGCTTTTAATTTGAAAGGTGACTTAGGTAATATTCCTTTGTTCTACGGCAGAGGTGCGTGGGATGAAAGCATTATGAGCTTTAAAGACCGTACTTTATGTAAAATGCTTCAAAAAGCAGTTGCCAAAAAAGATCCCTCTGATTATGAGCCTTGGATGAAGGCTCTGATGTGTGCAGTCGGACAGAAATGCGACTGGACTGACAAAGAATATTTAAGACCATTAATACAGTATGTATTACAATAAGCAACAAAGAAAGGATTAATTATGTCTAATTACAACGGGACGAAATGTATTTCATGCGGTGAGTTTTTCAAGGACGGGGACGACATTGTGGTATGTCCCGAATGCGGTACCCCTTATCACCGTGAATGTTATCTGAAAGAGGGAAAATGCATTAATACGGTTCTTCACGAAAAAGGGGAGAGCTGGAAGCCGGAATATGAAAGTGCGACAGATTCGGAGCAATCTTCTGCCGAACCTATAAAATGCATACGCTGCGGAGCTGAAAACCCTCCTCAGGGATTATTTTGCAGCAAGTGCGGTATGCCTTTAACAGGAAACACAAACGGTGAACGTCCCTTTAACATGCCCGGAGGAAACAATAACAACAGCGGATTTAATCAGGGATTCCAAGACGGATTCGGAATGAACGGCTTCAACACTGTTGTATTTGACAAGGATTCAGAGGTTGAGGGCGTCAAGCTGGACGATTACAGGAGATATGTAGGGAAAAATCCCCTGAGCTTTTTAGCAAACTTTATAAGATTCGGCAAAAACGGAGGAAAGGTTTCACTCAATCTGGGAGCTTTGATTTTCCCCGAATTATATTTCTTTTACAGAAAGATGCCTAAATTAGGGGTTTTGCTTATGGCGATTACCATAGTTTTAAGCATTCCCGGCGTGATTTATATGGCACAGAGCGGGATAAGCGGTGTTACTATTATCAGCACAAGCATTGACATAAACGGAAGCAGTTTCTCAATGATCTACAATATATGCTCTTATCTTGAAATGGGGCTTAAATTCCTTGCAGGATTATTCGGGACTTACTGGTACTACCGAAAGGCGAGAAAAGATATCACCGATATTCATGGAAAATATGACGGAAAGGCTGACGAAGGTCAGATAAAAGAAATGATTGCCGAAAAAGGCGGAGTTTCCTGGATTGCGGTTATCGTTTCGGTTACTGTTTATTTTATTTTGACTTTCGCTCTTTTAATGGGTCTTAACTATTTATAAGCGTAAAATTTACAAATCAGAAATAATTTATCAGAGAAATGATATTTGACATCAGGGAAAAGTTGTGATATAATAATTGAGTTATCCTTGCTTGTACTTTGTTACAGGCGAAATCCAAAAGGAGGTGCATTTGAAATGGCAAAAATCAACGAGACTTATGAGGCAATGGTTATCTTCAGTTCAAAAGCAGGAGAAGAGACTGTTGCGGCTCTCACCGCTAAGTTCAATGATATGATCGAAGCTAACGCAACAGACGTTGAAATGAACGACTGGGGCAAGCGTAAATTGGCTTATGCTATTAATTATGAAACAGAGGGCAATTATGTACTGTGGGATTTCACTGCTACACCTGATTTCCCGGCAGAGCTTGAGCGTGTTCTCAAGATTACAGACGGCGTTCTTCGTTTCCTGGTTACAGTAAAGTAAGACAATTCTAAGGATGGTAAAAAGTTATGCTTAACAAAGTTATTTTAATGGGCAGAATTACTCAGGACTTGGAAGTTAAACAGACTCCAAGCGGCGTATCGGTGCTTTCTTTTACCGTTGCGGTTCAGAGAAGCTATGCAAGACAGGGCGAAGAAAGACAGACTGATTTCATCAACTGTGTGGCATGGCGTCAGCAGGCTGATTTTATCGGAAGATATTTCAGAAAAGGCAGAATGATCGCACTTGAAGGCAATCTGCGTACAAGAACATACGACGATAAAAACGGCGTTAAACACTATGTTACCGAAGTCTTTGTTGACAGCGTATCCTTTACAGGCGAAAAGGCTGAGGATAACGGCTATCAGCAGGGCGGATATCAGAACGGATACAACCAGTCTGCTCCACAGAATAATTATAATTCAGCACCTGCCAACGATGATTTATCTATTGGCGATATGGCTGATTTTGAAGTACTAAGTGACGACGGAGTACCATTTTAAAAACAACGATTCATTATTATTGAGTAAGGAGGATAAATCTCATGGAGAGAAATAACAGATCTGCAAAAAGAGGCCGTAAAAAGGTTTGCATGTTCTGCGTTGACAGAGCTGAAAAAATTGATTATAAAGATATCGCTAAGCTTAGAAAATGCATGACTGAAAGAGCTAAAATTCTTCCTCGCCGTGTGACAGGCACATGTGCTTATCATCAGAGAGAGCTTACAAAAGCTATCAAGAAGGCTCGTCATGTAGCTTTGCTTCCATATGTTTCAGATTAATTAAACATGGATTAACAGGGATATCCTTTGAGGATATCCTTTATTTTTTACGGTAATTTCAGGGGTTGCAATTAGATTAAAGATATGATATTATAGTCTTAGTCCTAGCCCGGACGGGGCAAAACACGATATAAGTTTGTAATATCTAAAAGCACTGACCCCGCTAAGGGAAGAA
>JBJERB010000040.1:0-2443 GCA_051882055.1 Oscillospiraceae bacterium | reverse complement strand
TTATAATTGGAGGAATAATAATGATTAAACTAACATTAAAAGACGGAAGCGTCCGTGAAATCGAATCGGCAATGCCCGCATCGGAAATTATAAAGAATATCGGCATGGGACTTTATAAGGCGGCTTGTTGTGTAAAAATTGACGGCGAAGTCAAGGACATTCGTACAGTTATCGACCACGACTGTCAATTTGAAGTCCTGACCTTTGACTCAAAACAGGGAAAGGAAACTTTCTGGCATACAGCTTCACATCTTATGGCACAGGCTGTTAAAAATCTCTATCCGGAAGCAAAACTGGCAAGAGGTCCGGCTACAGAATCGGGATTCTATTATGATTTTGAAGTGGCAAAGCCTTTTTCTCCATCTGATTTAACGGATATAGAAAAAGAAATGAAAAGACTTTCAAAGGAAGGTTTTGTCCTTGAGCGTTTTGAACTTCCTGTTGACGAAGCTGTTAAACTTATGAGCGACAGAAACGAGGATTATAAGGTCGAGCTTATCCATAAACATGACGATAAAGGCGAAAAGCTGTCTTTCTATAAACAGGGGGACTTCGTTGACCTGTGTGCAGGTCCTCATATTATGAGCGTTGCTCCCATAAAGGCAGTAAAGCTCCTGTCCTGTACCGGTGCATACTGGGGTAAGGCTGAGGACGGAAAACAGCTTTCCCGTATTTACGGCGTGGCATTCCCAAAGGCTTCAATGCTTGATGAACATATGAAAGCTCTTGAAGAAGCAAAGCTGAGAGATCACAATAAAATCGGCAGAGAGCTTGAATATTTCACAACTGTGGATTATATAGGACAGGGACTTCCTATTCTGCTTCCTAAGGGAGCAAGAGTTATTCAGCTTTTGCAAAGATGGGTTGAGGATACTGAACAGGCAAAAGGCTGTCTTCTGACTAAAACGCCCCTTTTTGCTAAAAGGGATTTGTATAAGATTTCAGGCCACTGGGATCATTATCTTGACGGAATGTTCGTTATGGGCGATCCTCATGATGAAGAAAAAGAGTGCTTTGCTCTCCGTCCTATGACCTGCCCGTTCCAGTATCAGGTGTTCCTTAACAGACAGCGTTCATACCGTGATCTGCCTATGCGTCTTGTTGAAACCTCAACTCTTTTCAGAAATGAGGACAGCGGAGAAATGCATGGACTTATCCGTGTTCGTCAGTTTACAATTTCCGAGGGACATTATGTCCTCCGACCCGACCAGCTGGAAGAAGAGTTCAAGGGATGTCTTGAGCTTGCAAAGTATTTCCTTGATACGGTGGGACTTCTTGAAAACTGTACGTTCAGATTTTCACAGTGGGATCCGGCAAATCCGAATAATAAATACGAAGGTACCGCAGAGCAGTGGAATCATGCACAGTCCGCAATGAAAAAAATTCTTGACGATATCGGCCTTGACTATGAAATCGGTATTGATGAAGCGGCGTTTTACGGCCCTAAGCTGGATATACAGTATAAGAATGTGTTCGGCAAAGAAGATACTATTGTAACGATACAGATTGATATGCTCCTTGCCGAAAAATTCGGAATGTATTATATTGATAAGGACGGTCAGAAAAAACTGCCTTATATTATTCATAGAACATCCCTTGGCTGTTATGAACGTACTCTTGCATATATGCTTGAAAGATTTAACGGAGTACTTCCACTGTGGCTTGCTCCCGAACAGGTAAGAATTCTGCCGATCGGAGAAAGCCATGTGAAATATGCACAGGAAATTGCAGACAAGCTTACTTCATACGGCATGAGAGTTACGGTTGACAGCCGTGATGAAAATATAGGACCAAAGATCAAAGCCTCACGTCTTGAACGTATTCCGTATATGTTCATTATCGGCGATAAGGAAACGGAATCGAATACCGTTACGGTGCGTTCCAGAAAAGAGGGCGAGCTTGGTGCATTACCTGTTGAAGAGATAATCAATAAACTTGTTGAAGAGGTCAGAACTAAAGCAAAATAATCAGAGGAGAGCATTAGCTCTCCTTTTTTTGAGTGATATTATTTAATACGATAAAGACCTGACACCGTGAAGATGTCAGGTCTTTTAATAATATGGTTTATAGGATTTTATTTAACTTTTACACTCTTTGTTACAAACGTTCCGTTGTAGGTCTTGCCACCCGTGATTCTGTAAGCCTTTACAGTAAAGTAATAGGTCTTGCCCTTGGTTAAGCCTGTTTTTGTGTAGCTTGTGCCGGTAGTGGTTTTCAGACCTACCCACTTGCCATTAGCAGAAGTCTTGTAATAGATCTTATATCCCGTTGCACCCGTTACCTTGCTCCATTTTACTGTCGCTTTCTTTGAGCCTGCGGTAAGCGTGAACTTTACTGTTGCAGGGTTGGTGGAAGATGTAACAGTAGGATATGATGGGCTTAAAACTTCTTTTCCGTCTACTGTTTTGTATGCTCTGATTGCATATTTATAGCTTGTTCCCGA
>JBJERB010000039.1:60595-63561 GCA_051882055.1 Oscillospiraceae bacterium | reverse complement strand
AAATTTTAAAAAAGTATGGTATTTTAACTATAGATGTGCTATAATAGTCTTAGTCCTAACGCCGGACGGGGGTCCTAGCCCGGACGGGGCAATACACGATATAAGTTTGTTATGATACAAAGTATTGCTCCCGCTATGGAAAGAACGCAAAGAATTTAATTCGCTGATGTCCTAGCCCGGACGGGGCAAAACTATGTAGGGGACGGCGTCCTCGACGTCCCGTCAGATGTCGGCAATTGATATTGTAGGGGCGACCTGCGGTCGTCCGTCTGAGCTATCAGAGGTTAGAAATTAGATGTTAGAGGTTAGAAGCTGTAGGGGTGCAAGCGTGTGTGCCAAAGGCACATTCGCTTTGTCCTTGACGTCCCGTTTTTGAACCGTATAAATATTTTAAGCCAAAGCTTTTTAACTTAAAAATCTACCGTTTTTTATTGGAAAGGAACATTTACATAATGAAACTTGTATATGCCATAGTAAACAATGATGATGCATACGCCGTGTCAAAAGGATTGACCAAGAAAGGACTTCGTGCTACAAAATTTGCTTCTACCGGCGGTTTTCTTCAATCGGGAAATACAACTTTTATGATATGCTGCAAAGATGAAGAGGTAGACCTTGTAATCGAAACCTGCAAAGAATATTCCAAAAAAAGAAAGCAATTTGTTCCCTCTTCTTCCGTTATGGATATGGGCGGAATGGATTCCTACCCCGTTGAAGTGACTATCGGCGGTGCAACAATTTTTGTTACCGACATTGACCGTTTTGAACAGGTATAGTCCTATCCCGGACGGGGCAAAACCATGTAGGGGACGGCGTCCTCAACGTCCCGTCAGATGTCGGCAATTGATATTGTAGGGGCGACCTGCGGTCGTCCGTCTGAGCTATCAGAGGTTAGAAGTTAGATAAAATGCAAAACTTTGCTCTTGCACATTTTTGTATAACCTATCAGTAAACATTCAAAGAAAGGGAGATTAAATGAGTGTAATGCTATATTCAAACGAATCCGTAAAAGCTCTTATAAAATCCCTTGTCATAAAAAATCGTGAACCTCATTCCATTGCCATATGCGGTGACAAAGGGCAGGGCAAAAAGGCAATGGCGAGATATATCGGAGCTTCCCTGCTTTGTGAAGATAATACAGGAGAGCCTTGCGGTAAATGCAAGTCCTGCCGAATGATAGCCGGCGGCGTTCATCCTGATTTTATAACCGTAAAACCCAATGAAAACGGAAACTATCAGGTAGATACCATAAGAGAAATTGTTTCCGACGCCGTCACAAAACCCAACGAAGGCAAATTCAAAATTTATCTTATTCCCGACCTTGACCGCTCGGCAAATACGGCAGTTCAGGTGCAGAACATATTGCTCAAGCTCATTGAAGAGCCCCCCGAGCATTGCATTATAATACTCACTGCGATTTCAAAGGAAATATTTCTTGATACGGTCATTTCCAGGGTTCTGTGTCTGAGAACCACGCCGTGCAAGCCTGAAGACAGCACAGCTTTTCTTGAAAGCAGCAGCAAATATTCAGCTGAAGAAATAGCAAATGCCGTTGCTTTTGGCGGCGGAAACATAGGCAGATGTGTTGATTATCTTGAAGATCCCACATTTGCACAAGCCACAGAAATCGCCAAAGCAAGCATTAACGCAATTTATGAGCATGACGAATACGGCTTGCTAAAAGCATTTTTCCTTGCCGACGGAAAAAAAGCGTTGATGCGTCAGGTGTTGCTTACTATGGAAGAAGCTTTTCGGGACGCATGCGTTTTGCGAAGCGGATCAAAAAGCGTGGTCGGTTTTTTCAAAACAGAATCGGAAAAAATATCGGAAAAGTTCACGGAATCCGAATGTATGAACATATATGAAATACTTTCCGAGAGTTTATCAAAGCTTGAAGCAAACGCAAACTTATCTTTAACGGTAAATGCACTCACAGCAAAAATCTTTAATAAACAGCCAAAATGAAATGAAAGGAAAGGCATTCTATGATAAAAATTATCGGAGTCAGATTCAAAGAGATAGGAAAGATTTATTACTTTGACCCCAAAGGGTTTGACGTATCATTAAACGACGATGTTATAGTTGAAACATCAAGAGGTGTGGAGTGCGGAAAGGTTGTTATCGTTGACAGAGAAATTGACGAAACCGAATTTGGTTCTCCCGTTAAACCTATAATCCGAATTGCCACCCAAAAAGACTACTCTATCATTGAAAAAAACAAAAAGAAAGAGCAGGAAGCCTTTGAAATATGCCAGCAGAAAATTGCAAAGCACGGTTTAAAAATGAATCTTATTGATGTTGAATGTACATTTGACAACAACAAAATGCTGTTCTATTTTACTGCCGACGGCAGGGTTGATTTCAGAGAGCTTGTCAAGGATCTGGCTTCGGTTTTCCGCACGAGAATAGAACTTCGTCAGATCGGAGTTCGTGACGAAGCGAAAAAGCTGAGCGGTTTGGGAATATGCGGTCAGCAATTCTGCTGTTCACGATTTTTGGGAGAATTCCAGCCCGTATCCATTAAAATGGCAAAAGAGCAGTCGTTGTCCCTTAATCCCACCAAAATTTCCGGTGCCTGCGGACGGCTTATGTGCTGTCTGAATTACGAGCAGAAAAATTACGAAGAGCTTTTAAAGGTAACCCCCAAAGTTGGTGCAATAGTAAAAACCGGTGACGGAAAAGGCGTTGTTGAAGATGTTAATCTGCTTACAGGAAAGCTGAGGATAAAAATGGACAAAACCGACGCTGTTGTTACATTAGACAAATCCGAGGTTGAAGTAATCAAAGACGCGGTTATCAAAGTCGACAAGGAAGAAATAAAAGCACTGAAAGACCTTGAGTAATAGATATCAGAAATCAATATTGTAGGGGCATGGCGTAACCTGTCCGTTATCTTTTGTGAATACACAATACGCATATAACAACGTCGAGGACGCCGTCCCCTACGTTGTTATATGCGTATTTAC
>JBJERB010000039.1:57810-60495 GCA_051882055.1 Oscillospiraceae bacterium | reverse complement strand
TTATGACTGTACAACAGTCCCTTTTATTGATTATTCAGTCCGAAAGATATAGACAGAGCCGAATTAACCGCATTCATACTGTTATTATCAAGCTCGCCCATTCTTTCTCTCAGACGTTTTTTGTCTAATGTACGAATCTGTTCCAGCAGAACTATTGAATCCTTTGCAAGACCACAGCTTCCTCCGCCCACTTCTATATGTGTGGGAAGCTTTGCTTTTTCATGCTGACTTGTTATCGCCGCAGCAATAACCGTCGGGGAATGTTTATTTCCCACGTCGTTCTGGACTATAAGTACCGGTCTCAGACCGCCCTGTTCCGAGCCAACCACAGGACTCAAATCAGCATAATATATCTCGCCTCTATGCACTGTCACCCTGAACACTCCTATCACGTTTTCTTACACCTATTATTAACCATTTAGAAAAAAATAATCAGCTTATCATATTTTTTCCACTTAAGTGCAGGGTTATTTTATTATATGCCAAATTTAATGTTTGGTGAATAAGTTCAGGAAAGTTTAACTGCCGCTAATCGTTGACAAATTATGAGAAAATGCTATAATGTAATCATAGACAGCAGGTTATCAGGATTGGTGGAACAGATGTGCATTACATAGGAAAGATAGACATTGAGAAATATAAATGCGTTACAAATGATATTACTACCGATGAGGTAATTATTACAGATGAACGTATACAACATATCAAAGACAGACACCCTAACGATTATGAAAAATACTGTTTTTATATGAGTGAGGTTATATCTAATCCAGAATATATTGTGGAAGCAAACAAGCCTAATACAGCATTAGTTTTAAAATCGTTCTCTGATGGAAGAGAATCATTCAAAACAGTATTAAGGCTCGTGACTTCAACGGATAATAAAGAATTCAAAAACTCAATAATAACATTTATGAAAATTAATGATAAAGAGTGGGATAGACTTATCAGAAATAAAAAAATACTTTACAAATCAGAATAAATATGATATAATATGTATAGAATAAGAATAGGTTATTTGAGGTGGAAGATTTCGTCCCCGTCCACACGCCGATGGCTTGACAAAGGGAAACCTTGAGAGATGCAGGAGAATGGGACGCCTGCCAAATAACCATATACTTTGAAAGCCGTTTTGATTTTTCAAAACGGCTTTCTTCTATATTATTGATTATTATCCTCTTCTGGATTTGTGATTTTTATCCGGATTGTCGTAATTATCAAGAAAGCTATGTTCCTCATCGCCGTCTTTATATGCCAGCAGCTTTTCCAGCTGAACATTCTGCATGCTCCTGAAAATATTATATTCTATAAACGGATTTATCTGTCGGAAACGGTTTATAAGCTCTTTCATCTCCTGCCTTTTGGAATTGCTTACCCCATCTTTATCCACCGTCTGATTCTCGGTAAAATGGCAGGCACACTGAATAAACTCCAACCCGTTATACTTTGCCCATGAGATTATATCCGCTTCTTTTACTAAATACAGCGGTCTTATAATTTCCATACCCTCGTAATTTTCACTGTGAAGCTTGGGCATCATAGTTCTTATCTGTCCGCTGTAAAGCATACTCATAAGATTTGTTTCAATTACATCATCGAAATGATGTCCCAATGCTATTTTGTTGCAACCCAGCTCCTGTGCGTTTTTATACAGATGGCCTCTTCTCATTCTTGCACAGATATAACAAGGGCTGTCGGTCATATCGGAAACCACGTCGAAAATCTTCGTTTCAAACATTTGTATAGGAATTCCCAATGTTTTTGCATTCTCAATGATTTTCTGTTTATTTTTCTCATTATAACCGGGATTCATTACAAGATAAATTACTTCAAAGGGGAACTTGCTGTATCTTTGCAGTCTTTGCATGCATTTAGCCATAACCATGGAATCCTTGCCCCCGGATATGCATACCGCAATTCTATCTCCCTCTTTGATAAGCTCATATTCTCTTACGCCTTTTAAAAACTTATTCCATATGGTTTTCCTGTATTTCTTGACCAGATTCAATTCTATTTCTTCAGGTGTATTCATTTTTTCGCCTCATTTGCAGATAATATTAATCCCAATAATTATACAACATTTATTCCCCAAAATCAACAGTAAAGGCTGATTTCGGTGTTGATCCGATCTCAGCCTTTTTTTCTTTTTATGTCAATTAGTTTTCTTACCCCTGCATATATCCCTACGCCTGCCGCTGTTCCCAGTGTATTGAAAACAATATCGTCCAGTTCAAACTCTCCCAGCTTTGTAATAAGCTGAATAAGCTCAATTATTAGCGTTATACAAAATCCTAAGAATACTGTGACTTTATACTTATGCTTGCTGTTTAAAAGATACGATATCAAAAAACCTAAAGGTAAAAACAGCAATGCATTAAAAACACAATCCCATACTCCCTTGTTGCTTCTGTCGAATTCATTCAGGAAAAACGGCAGAAAACTATAGGAATAATCCCTTGATGCCGACCTCATGAGCAGGGTTATTATAAGCAGATTATAGGAATAAAAATACAACACTGCCGACGCAGTTTTCTTTTTCAGATTCAGCTTTGATTTATACATCATAATTACAAAGCCTACAGTCATTATGAGAAACAGGGCGAAAATTTCCCAGCTCCAGCGAGGATATCTCGCCTCAATAATCAATTTAAATTTAGACACCATTGCTTTCAAATCCATTAAACT
>JBJERB010000039.1:42918-57710 GCA_051882055.1 Oscillospiraceae bacterium | reverse complement strand
ATTATTTATTGATCCATGTAACTGCATGAACCTTACAGGTATCAACGCATATACCGCAGTTGATACACTTATCATAATCTATTACCGCATGGTTATTAATAACGGTAATCGCCTGCTGAGGACATTTTCTCTCGCACATTTTACAGCCGATACAGCCGTGAGAGCATATTTCTCTTGTAAGTCTGCCCATATCTCCCGAGGAGCACATTACCTCAACACGCTGGGACTTTCTTCTCACTGCAATAAGATTGTTCGGACACTCTTTTGCACAAAGACCGCAGCCGATACATTTATCCGGGTCAACTACGGCGATCCTATCCACTATGGAAATCGCTCCGTTAGGGCATACCTTAACGCAGTCCCCGTATCCCATACATCCGCTGGTACAAAGCTTACTGCCGTTATAGAACCTATTGCATGCGGCACAGCTCTGTATACCGTCGAAATCGTATTTGTGGCGTGTGGTGTTACAGTCGCCGGCACATCTGACAAAAGCGGTCATGGGTTCGGCTTCTTCAGCCTCAACGCCCATAATTTCCGATAATTTCTTCGCACTTTCAGCTCCGCCGGGTTTACAAAGGTTACATGCCGCCCCCTTTGTTACAACAGCTTCGGCATAGTCGTTGCATCCCGAAAAGCCACAGGCTCCGCAGTTTACCTGAGGCAAAGCCTCCTGAGCGGCAGCGATACGCTCGTCGGTTTTAACCGCAAAAATCCGTGATACCACTGTCAGCAGAACTCCCGCCAGTATTCCCAGTCCTGCAAAAAGTCCGATAGGTACTAAATATTCCACGCTAATCCTCCTCATTATGTAAAATTCAATATCATTTGCAATCTATTAAGCTGATTTACCGTCGCCAATCCCGAATCGAAATCCAAAGGGCTTATTATGGCTTTAGGATATCTTTTTCTTATTTTGTTTATTACTCCTCTTGCACAGGAATGGCTTACAAGGCAGCCAAACGGCACGGCGACTATACAGCCGTTACAGCCTTTATTCAAAGCGTCGATTATTTCTGCGGAAATCAGCCAGCCGTCGCCCATTGTTTCTCCGAAAGACGCAGCCCACGAGCAATTCTTTTTAAGTGACAGATAGGTTGTTGTTTTTTCAAATCCCACCTTTTCTAAGGCATCATTCATAAAAATCTGTAAGCGGTTCATATATTCCACAAGAAATTTTCCTCCCTGTCCGGATAGGGAGATACGATTATAAAGTCTGTCGTCGGCAGTACAATTATCTATAAGATACATCATATACTGAACGAAACCGCCCATATATATTTCACAGCCCTTTTTTTCAAGTGTTTTCTCAAGATTGTTATTCCCCAGTGAACAGAATTTTATATAAAGCTCGCCGGTAATGCATATTTTCTTTGCATTTCTTTTTTCGATTTCAATATCTGCAAAGCTTTTTGCAATGTCAATAAAAACTTTTTTCATTTCAAATGGGAAAATCCATTTTTTCTGTGTAAAACGTTTGGAAATTCTTCTTTCCCATAGTCTGCAAAGCTTTTTTGCTTCTCCTTTTTTCTTTTCATAAGGCGAAACCTTGTGATATAAATATAATAGCAAATCACTGTAAAACACTGCCGCACATGCGGTCATCACCATTGGCATGGTAATTCTGAAACCGCTGTGTTTTTCAACTCCGCTGACATTCAGTGAAATCACGGGAATACTCTCAAAGCCTGCTTTTATAAGGGCTTTTCTCAGAAGATGAATGTAATTACAGGCTCTGCATCCTCCGCCTGTCTGAGGAAGAAGCAATGCCGTTTCAGATAAATCATATTTACCGCTTTTCAACGCAGTGATAAACTGTCCGATTATAAGATTTGCAGGAAAGCAAATATCATTATTTGAATACTCCCAGCCGCAGGATACAATATTTTTATCCTTATTATCAAGAAATTTTACCTTGTATCCTCCTGCTTCAAAAGCAGCTGCCAACAGATTAAAATGGAAATCCAGCATTGAAGGTACAAGAATTGTATGAGTTTTTTTCATTCCTTTTGTAAACTCAACACAAGGAGTTCGTCTTTTGGAATTATCCATTTTAGCTGAACAATCCGCCGAAGCCCATAAAGCTAAGGGAAACGATTGAAGCCGCAACCAAAGTTGCCGGTACTCCTTTGAATGTTTCGGGTATATCCGAGCTTGCTATCCTGGAGCGAACTCCCGAAAACAGAACCAAAGCAAGGGTAAATGCAAGCCCTGTACCCAAAGCATTTGTCATTGCTTCGGCGAAGGTATACTCGTTATCAATGTTGGAAATTGTAACGCCCAGAACCGCACAGTTTGTAGTAATAAGAGGCAGATAAACGCCCAAAGCCTTATATAACGGTGGCATGACCTTTTTCATTACAATTTCAACAAGCTGAACAAACAATGCAATAACAAGGATAAATGCTACTGTTCTCAGATATTCGATGTCAGCAAGCTCCAGAAGTTTATAAACGGGATATGTACAGGCAGTAGCACAAACCATAACGAAAATTACCGCTCCGCCCATTCCGACAGATGATTTGAGCTGTTTTGATACGCCCAGGAAAGGACATATTCCCATGAACTGAGAAAGTACAACATTATTTACAAATACCGCAGAAAGCAAAATAATCAAGAATTTCATTGCTGTTGAACTCCTTTCTCACATTCTGAGCAATCCTGACCGCAAGCCTTTGCGTTGGGACAGCTTTTACATGATATTTCAGCCGGAGGCTTCCTGTTGGCTATTTTATTGACTAATGCAATAATACAGCCCAGTGCGAAAAACCCTCCCGCAGGCATTATAAATAACAGCATTGGATTTTCGCTTATTACGGGAATTTTCATTCCCATCCAGCTGCCCGAGCCTAAAATTTCTCTTACCGAACCCATTGCAAATAACGCAAGGGTAAAGCCCAATCCCATTCCCAGTCCGTCCAGGACAGAGGGTAAAAGCTTATTCTTTGAAGCGAAAGCCTCTGCTCTGCCAAGGATTATGCAGTTTACAGTTATAAGCGACAGGAAAATTCCCAGTGCCGAATAAAGAGATGGCAGATATCCCTGTAAAATAAAGCTGATGAGAGTAACAAAGCCTGCAATAATTACTATAAATGACGGCAGTCTTACCGATTTGGGTATTACGTTTTTAAGCAAAGAAATTACGGCGTTTGAACAAACAAGTACAAATGTTGTGGCAAGTCCCATGCCTATTCCGTTTACCGCCATTGTGGTCACCGCAAGGGTTGGACACATTCCCAGAAGCGTCACAAGGGTGGGATTTTCCTTTATCAGACCTTTTGTAAATTCATACAAATTGCTTTTTTTATCAGCCATTAAAAATCTCCTCCTTATGCTCAGAATAAAGCTCTGCCGCTTTTTTGCACGCCGCTTTCATTCCTTTTGAGGAATATGTAGCGGAAGTAACGTTATCAATGTCATCGGGATTTGTGTCTTTATTAAAGCCGATAAGTTTATCGGTAAATGACTTATCCTGAACCTTAGTGCCAAGTCCCGGCGTTTCGCCGATCTCAAGGAAATAAATCCCTTCTACCGCTCCGTCGGAATTCAGACCCACAAGCAGGTGAAGTCCGCCTTTAGAATAACCGTCCTGTTCAATTTCCACAATACATTTTTCATCATTGCTGTCGGTTATAACCGATATTACTCCGTCGGTATCAAAGGTCACGGGATTTTTTCCGTTCAGCAGAATTTCATAATCTCCCTCGCCGAAAATATCTTCACAACCCGCTTTAAGCTCATCGGTCATAACTCCGGTAGTATCCTTATAAGTTTTATTATGGGCAAATACCAGCAGTCCCGAAACTACTATGCATATCAGCGTAAGCACCAGAGGAGGCATTACATTGTTTTTCATTTATTCCGCCTCCTTTTTAGTCTTTTCGACTATTCCGCCCACAGGCTTTTTCCTTGTGAACATATCAATATAAGGCGTAACAATATTCATGAGCAGAATTGAGAAGGAAACCCCCTCAGGGAATGAACCCCAGAATCTTATTACACAGGTGATAATTCCGCAGCCTATGCCGAAAATTATCTTGCCCTTTACGGTAACAGGCGTTGTAACATAATCGGTAGCCATGAAAACCGCTCCCAGAACTACTCCGCCTGCAAGTACCTGATATAATCCGTCCTCGCCCACAGCATAGGAAAAGGCTGCAACAGTTCCCATAAAAGCCAAAGGTGCCGCAGGAGAAATAATGTCCATTGCATAAAGATAAATTCCTCCCAGAAGCAGTGCTGCCGCACTTACCTCACCGAGACAGCCTCCCACCGTTCCCATAAAAAGCTCACGGTATGAAGCGTTCCCCGATACAAGAGGCGTTGCCGAAGTCACAATATCGGCTTTGTCATAAAACGGCTCGACCCAGTTACTCATTGCGGCAGGGAAAGAAAGCATAAGCACTATTCTTCCCACTATTGCCGGATTGGCAAAATTCTGTCCAAGTCCTCCGAAAAGCTGTTTTACCACAACTATAGCCACAAATGTGCCTATTGCCGCCATCCAATAAGGAAGCGTAACCGGCAGATTGAACGCCAGAATAACTCCCGTTACAACTGCCGACAAGTCTCCTGTGGAATTCGGTCTTTTCATAATAATATTGCAAAGTCTTTCCCATATCACGGCAGTTACCGCACAGAATCCGGTAAGCAGTAATGCCCTTATACCGAAAATCAGTACCGACGCTATAAGTGCAGGACAAAGAGCTATAAGCACATGGCCCATTATCTTTGCCGTAGTCATATTATCCCTTACATGAGGCGACGGACTGACTGTAAGATTTTCAGTTCTCATCAGATTAATCATTCCTTTCGTAAAAAGCCATAGTTAAATATCACATACGTCCGAATCAGGATTTGCTCATTGCAAAGCCCTTTGCCAGCTGATTTTTCTCCGCAAGATTTCGCTTGGCAGGACATACATAGGAACAGCTTCCGCAGTTCATGCAAAGATTTATTTTCAGCTTATTAAGCGTTTCCCTATCCTTGTTGTCATAAGCCTTTTCCAGTGCCGCAGACATAAGTCCCAGCGGGCAAGCCGCAACGCATCTTCCGCATCTTATGCAGTTTGTCTGACCCTGTTTCAGAATACTTTTCTTTTCCGTTTTCTTTTTCATTGCAAGAAAAGCGTTGTTGGTTTTTGAAAGGGGCGTTTCAAAATCATAAACGCACATTCCCATCATCGGACCGCCGGATATCAGCTTGTTTACGCTATCCGTATCCGTCTGAGCAAATTCAAGAATTTTGCTTATATGAGTACCGATTGGAGCTTTTACATTGCAGGGCTTACCTACTGCGTCACCGTCCACGGTAAGACGTCTTTCAACAAGCGGCATTCCTGTTTTTATGTAGTTATTTATAAATCCCACGGTGGAAACGTTCATAACTATAATACCGTGATCGGAAGGCAGATTTCCTTCCTGTATTATTCTTCCCGTACAATAAAATGCAATAACCTTTTCAGCACCCTGAGGATAGGAGGATCTGAGCTTTACCACATTTATTGAATCATCTTCTGCGGTTTTTTCTTTCAGAAGCCTTATTGCCTTTGGCTTGTTATCTTCAACGCCTATATATACATTTTCAATTTTAAGAATGTCACGGATGAGCCTTATTCCCTCAAGCACCCCATCTGTGTTTTCCATCATTTCACGGTAATCGGAGGTAATATAAGGCTCGCACTCTGCGGCGTTTATAACAAGAGAATCAATTTTTACCTTGTTTTCGTCGTAATTGAGTTTAATGTGAGTAGGAAAACCTGCTCCGCCCAGACCGCAGCAGCCCGATTCTCTTACCGCCTTGACCAGCGACTGCTTGTCGGTAATTTCAGGGGGCTTGACCTCCTCGCTCACCGTCTGCAATCCATCGCACTGTATTTCCACAGCCTTGCAGGTCTTTCCGTTTGCCAAAAGCATTTCACTGACATCGGTTACTATTCCCGATACGCTGGAATGAACGGGGCAGGACATAAAAGCGTCGCTGTCGCCGATTTTCTGTCCCACTTTAACCTCGTCCCCTTTTTTCACCATGGGAATGCAAGGAGCACCCATGTGCTGAGACATTGAGATCCTGACGCTTTCGGGCAACGGCAGCTTTACCGTGACGCAGTCTTCAGTCCCTTTTTTGTGAGGAATTGAAATTCCGTTAAGTTTCATACAATTTACCTCCAAACAACCAGATTAACTATTTAAAACTATAATCTTTATCCTTTATTTCAATTTTATCTTTTATGCTCTCAGAGCAAAAAATATTCTTTTTATTATCAAGAGCGATTACTTCAAAATCCTCATTTTTAAGATATTCATTGATCTTTTCCGTACCGCCCATAAAAATACAGGTAGACATAAAATCGCTTTCCGTTCCGCTTGTCTTTGATATAACCGTAACGGAAGTCAGATCTGTTTCAACCGGGGAGCCGGTATTCAGATCAATTATATGACAGTATTTTTTGCCGTCGGCTTCAAAGTATCTTTCATATCCTCCCGAAGTGGATATAAAGCACTGCCCGGTCTTAAAACTGAGCACACCGGAGTTTTTATCATCGGGATCTAAAATCTCGGTATTAAATTCCTGTCCGTCCGGCTTTTTGCCGAACAGCAAGCCGGAAGATCCGAAAGAAACAACTGCATATTCTTCTTTGTTTTCTTTCAGTTTATCATACACAACGTCAAGAGCATAACCTTTTGCACAGCTCCCCAGGTCAATAGCTGCACCGTTTTTCAATTTGACGGTACTGCCGTTGATTTCAAGATTTTCCGCACCCACGGTAAGCTCAGCCTTTTTTATTTCCGCCCCATCGGGAACATGAGGCTCGTCGCCGTTTATATTCCACAGCCTGATAAGCTTTCCCGAGGTTATATCCACCTGAGGATATACAGCGGACATTTCCTTGGCTTTAATTAAAAGCTTTGCCGTATCCTCGGAAACCTCTCCGCTGCCCTCACGGTTCAGTTTTGATATCTCCGAGTTTTCATCATATGCCGACAGCTTTTTATCAAGCCCTTTTATGACGTCAATATATGTGTTTATATTGTTTTTGTCTGCCGTTACCGTGACCGCCGTATCCATGGCAAAGATTTTGTTTGAAACTGTCTGATTTTTCCCTCTTGCATACAAAATACAAACAACTGTCGTAACAAGCAAAAACGCCGTCAGTGCTACAACTCTTTTTTTATTTTTGTTCATAGGATTACCGTACCCGTACTTTGTTTAACTACCTCTTGATAAATTAATGGGAATGTGGTATGATTATTTATAACAGATTATCGCAGAAAATCAGATATAAAGCTTTCGCATTGTTTTATAAATTCTCTGAAATCAGCAGCCTTTTCAAGAGGAGGTTCAATGGAATTCTTTTTTATTTTGCCTCCCGAAGCTTTGATAAAAGATGAAAGCTGAATAGGTGCTTTTTCTATGTATTTCATAACTTGGTTCAACGCCTCATTTTTATCCAGAGAGAAAAGCTTTCCCGTATTTTTGGGGTTGGCTTCATATATTTCTCTTATAAGGCAATATGTCCACATATTTATATATGCCGAAAGAACCTTATTAAGCTCTTCAGACTCCGTATTCTCGCATATGGAAAACAAAAGATCAATGCCCGAAAGAGCTTTTGAGGGCTTTGAAAATTCCTTTTCAGGTATTTCTCCGGGCTTACCGAGAACTTTATCATAAGTGGTGTTATAAAGCTCCACAAGCTGTTTAAGCAAAACCACCGACGGTTTTCTGCTGCCGGATTCGATCATGGAAATGGTTTCCTGCCTTATTCCCAGCTTTTCTTCCACGTTTTTCTGAGTAAGACCCTGAAGTTTTCTCAGTTCGGACAGGCGTTTGCCTATTTCAATGTACATTTCATTTTCATTTATATTTGTTTCCACGCACACAAACCCCCGAATTAATTCGACGCTTATCAAACCCAATAATATGTCTAATTATACAATATTCTTACGGTTTTGTAAAGATAAAACGAGCAAAAAAGCTGTCAGAACAGCTTTTTCAGAAAGGAAAATTATTATGAAAGGATACAGACTTCAGCTTATCAGACACGGAATAACCCAAGGAAACATTGACGGAAAATATATAGGTATAACCGACCTCCCGCTATGTACACAGGGAGTGGACGAGCTTTATGAAAAAATCGAAAAATATGACTATCCTTCTGTCCAGAAGGTTTATACCTCCCCGCTGAAAAGATGCAAGCAGACTGCGGATATTCTTCATCCCAACCGTTATACCGCCGAGCTGCCTCAGCTTATTGAAATGGATTTCGGTGATTTTGAAGGAAAAACCGCCGAAGAGCTTATGGAAACAGAGGAATACAAAAAATTTATAAAGGGCGGACTTGACAATCCCCCTCCCCACGGCGAATCCATGAGAAATGTTGTCGCCAGATCTTTTGAAGCACTTAATATTATCATTTCGGATATGATGTATGAGGGACTGACAAACTGTGCAGTGGTGACCCACGGAGGAATAATCATGAATATGCTCAGCTGTTTCGGAGTACCTAAGCTGTCGCCTATGGAATATGCCTGCGATTTCGGAGAAGGCTTTGAAATACTTATTTCCGCTTCCATGTGGCAGCGTTCCAACGCTTTTGAAGTGCTGGGAAGATTTCCATATAAGCCCGAAGACGAAGAGAAATGAGTTATACAATTACCGTATCCGCAGAGGAAAGCGGAAAGACGCTTAAAGAAGTCCTGATAAGAAAAGGTTTCTCAAGGCGTCTTATTACACGTTTAAAGCTTACGGAAAAGGGCATAACAAGAAACGGCGGACTTATAAGAACCGTAGACAGGGTTTATCAGGGAGATGAAATCGTCCTTTCCGAGCAGGACGATAAACTTCTTGAACCCAACGGAAGCCTCCATGTTGAGGTACTTTTCGAGGACGACCAACTTGTGGTGTTCAATAAACCTCCCTTTATGCCTGTTCACCCTTCCATAAAGCATCAGGGAGACACTCTGGGGAACTATTTCGCATACCGCTGTCCCGGGCTGACCTTCCGCCCGGTGAACAGACTTGACAGGGATACCTCCGGGTGTGTTATTGTTGCAAAAAATCAGTTTGCGGCAAAATCTTTGCAGAGATCTTATGAAAAAACATACTATGGAATATGCCACGGTGTTTTTGAATCAGCGTCGGGTATGGTAGATAAGCCCATAGGACGTGAGGGCGAATCCATAATAAAAAGATGCGTCCGACCCGACGGTCAGAAAGCAGTCACTCGTTATAAGGTACTGAAGCAAACAGAGGAATATGCCTTTTTGGAATTTCATCTTGAAAACGGACGTACCCATCAGATAAGAGTGCATATGGCTTATATCGGGCATCCTATTGCAGGAGACGATATGTACGGAGGAAACAGGCATGATTATTCCCGTCAGGCTCTCCATTGCGGAAAAGTATCTTTTATTCACCCTATAAACGGCAAGAAAATCACCGTAACCGCAAAGTCAGATATATTCGGGGAATTTGAAATAAACGATCAGAGAAAGGAGTAAGTCCCTCTGAGGACGCAGTCTATGTATATAACCGATGAAGAAAACTCAAGGCTTCCGTTTTTAAGGGATAAAACCTCAAAGCTCACTTCAAAGCCGGGCTGTTATATCATGAAAGATAAAAACGGCAAAATTATATACATCGGCAAAGCGAAAAACCTGAAAAACCGTGTTACCTCCTATTTCCGCAAGGGACAGGACCATTTGCCAAAGGTGTGGAAAATGGTATCCAATGTGTACGATTACGAATTTATCGTTACCGATTCGGAATTTGAGGCTCTGGTGCTTGAATGTTCTCTTATTAAACAGTATACACCGAAATATAATATTCTTCTTAAAGATGATAAGGGCTACAGTTATATTAAAGTTACAAAGGAAGATTATCCGAGAATTACCGCCGTTTTGCAAAAAGATGATGATAATGCTGAATATATCGGACCTTATACCAGTTCCTTTGCGGTAAAACAGGCGGTGACCGAAGCCAACAAGGTTTTTATGCTTCCCACCTGCAACAGAGTATTTCCCCGTGATTTCGGCAAACAAAGACCATGCCTTAACAGTTACATCAAGCAATGCTCCGGGATATGTACAGGAAAGATACCAAAGGAAGAATATCAGAATACCGTCAGACAGGCGGTTGAATATATTATGCAGGGCTCCTCCCATTCGGTGGAAAAACTACGGGCTGAAATGGAAGCTGCCGCCGAGGAGCTGAATTTTGAACTTGCGGCAAAGCTCCGTGACAGGATTTCCGCCATTGAAAAAGCGTCTGAAAACCAGAAGATCGTTGACCCTAATGTTAAGGATTCGGACATTATTGCCATTTCCCAGAACAGCGAAACCGCCTGTGCCAGCGTGTTAATGTACAGAGGAGGACGGCTTTTCGATAAGGCTGATTTCTTTTTGGGAGAAAAGGAAGACCGCTCCAAAATGAGAGAGGATTTTATTCTGCGGTTTTACAGCTCAAAGGATTTGATACCTAAAGAAATTTTGCTTGACGAGGATATTGAAGACATAGAAATATTGCAGAAATGGCTGAGAGAAAAAGCAGGACACGCCGTTAATATCTCGGTTCCCAAACGAGGAGCTTTACTGCGGCTGACAACTCTGGCAAAAAGCAACGCTTCGGAATATCTGTCCATAAAGGTGGGCAGAACAGGAAGGGAAATCACAGCCCTTGAAGAGCTGGGAAAAGCACTTGACCTTCCGAAACCGCCCAAATATATTGAGTGTTATGATATTTCAAACCTTGCCTCTGCGGACATGGTTGCAGGAATGGTTGTGTTTGAAAACGGACGTCCCTGTAAAAAATACTACAAAAAGTTTTCCATAAAAACCGTCAGCGAGCAAAACGATTACGCATGTATGTGTGAAGTACTGCAAAGAAGATTCCGTAACTATTTCGAAAAAACAGACGAAGGCTTTTCCATACTTCCCGACCTGATACTTCTTGACGGAGGACAAGGGCATGTTAATACGGTTGCTCCCGTCATAAGAGAAATGGGCATAGACGTACCTGTTTTCGGGCTTGTAAAAGATTCTAAACACCGTACCCGTGCCGTTGCCACAGGCGGAGGAGAAATAAGCCTTACGAAAAGCCGAAGTGCTTTTAACCTTGTCACTGCAATTCAGGACGAGGTTCATAGATACGCTATAACCTATCAGGCGGCAAAGCATAAAAAGACCTCTTATCAGATGGAACTTACAAAAGTAAAAGGAATAGGCGAGAAAAAAGCCATAAGACTTATGACCCATTTTAAAACCAAAGAAAATCTGAAAAAAGCCTCCGCCGTGGAAATAGCAAGTGTGGCAGGGGTGAATATACAAGTCGCTAAGGAGCTTTCGGAGCTGTTGAGGTCTTAGTTTGACTGATTGCAAATATGGAGAAAGGACAGCAGGTAAATGAACCAAGCGGAAAAGCATATGGAATTTATAAACGGCTTTTCAAAAAAAGGCGGTAAAGTCAAAGATTTAAGCAGAATAAAAAAACTGCTGGACGCTGTGGGCAATCCCGAAAAAGAGCTGAAATTTGTCCATATTGCAGGAACAAACGGAAAAGGCTCAATGGCTCAGATGTTTGATGAAATATTCATTGACGCAGGATATAACACAGGTCTTTTTACTTCCCCTTATCTTATTGAATATAACGACAGGATTCAGGTTAATAATCAGAATATTCCCGATTGGGAGCTTGAAAAAATTTCCGAACAAATCAGACCTGCTGTGGAAAGCCTTGAAAATTATAAGGACTTCTCCCAGTTTGAGATAACTCAGACTATTGCATTTTTGTATTTTGCAAAGCAAAAATGCGATGTGGTTGTTCTTGAAACAGGGGTAGGGGGACTGCTTGATTCAACAAATATCATTGAAAATCCCCTTGTTTCGGTAATCGGATCGGTATCCTATGACCATACTGCCATTCTGGGCAATACATTGGAAGAAATAGCATTTCAGAAAGCAGGCATAATAAAACCACACTGTCCCTGCGTTTTGTCTGCAGGGAATGATATGAGAGTTGTGAATACTGTCAGAGAACGGGCTATAGAAATGCAATCCCAGCTTGTAATCCCCAATCTATATTTGTGCAAAGCGGATAAATGGGATGTTTTCGGCTGTGAATTTTGGTATAAGGGGGAAAACTATAGCCTTTCAATGGGAGGACTGCATCAGATAAGCAACGCCATAACGGTTCTGGAAGCAATAAAATTTCCCGGTGAAAAAATGAAAATAAGCCGTGAGAATATTAAAAACGGGCTTAAAAGGGCTAAAGTCTGTGCAAGAACAGAAGTCCTGTCGGAAGATCCTCTGACGATACTTGACGGAGCACACAATCCCGACGGCATGAAAGCTCTCGCAAAAGCACTTGAGGCTCTGCCGCAGTCTCCGAAAATTGCAGTTGTGGGAATGCTTAAAGAAAAAAACTCCCCCGACGCTATAAAAGAACTTACGTGGATCGTGGATCGATTTGTGTGCGTTGACGGATATTATCCCCTTGAAACCGATAAAAATGAACTTGTAAAAATTATAGAATCCATCGGCGGTCGGGCTGAAACCTCGGATCTGTCCTTGGAAGATACAATTAAAACCGTCCGTGATAATAACCACAACGGTCTGACTCTTATATGCGGTTCTCTGTTTTTAGCCGCCGAGATAAAAAAGCTTGAAAACAAATACAGAAATAAAGGAAAGGAATGACAGCCATGCTGGGATTAACACTTGAGGGCGGCGGAAGCCGTACAGTTTATACCTGTGGAATCCTGGACGTTTTGCTTGAAGAGAAAATCACCGCCGACTACCTTATCGGAGTATCGGCAGGAATCGCTTTCGGCGTGTCCTATTGTTCAGGTCAGATAGGTCGTAATCTTACCCTTGCCACAGAATATATGAACAGTAAAGAATATTCGGGAATAAAGCACCTGTTAAATCCAAAAAACCGAAGTTATTATAATATGGACTATGTTTACGACGGAGTCCCGAATAAAGAACTTCCCTTTGATTGGGAGACATTCAAAGCCTATAAAGGCGAAATTATTTCTACAGTCACCAATATTAAAACCGGTAAAGCGGAATATCTTCCCGTACCACGAGATGATAAGAAATTTATCACCCTCCGTGCAAGCTGTGCCCTTCCTCTGCTGTTCCCCGAAATCGAAATAAACGGGGAAAAATATCTTGACGGGGGAATTGCGGATTCCATACCCTATATGCAGTCAATAAGATCCGGCTGTGATAAAAATATCATTATCCTTACCCGTCCGAGAGATTATGTGAAACGTGACGAGCCTGCTATGAAGCTGGCGATAAGACGCTACCGTAAATATCCTGAGCTTTGTGAAGCCATGGCGACAAGAGCCGAAAGATATAACCGTTGCGTCGAAGAAATAAAACAGCTTCAAAGCGAAGGAAAGGTCTTTGTATTCACGCCTAAAACCACATTTAACGTAGGCAGGACAGAGGGCGATCCCACAAAGCTTAAAAAACTTTACGACCATGGCTACAACCACGCAAAATGGGCTTTAAACGACCTGAAAAAATATCTTGCCAAATAAGAACGGGAGACGATAGCTTTGTTTAATAAAATCAATATAACAAGTTACTCGGTGGAATGTGAAAATCTCCCTCCTGCTTTTTCGGGCAAAAAGATTCTTCACTTGTCCGATCTGCATCAGCGGACTTTCGGTGAAAGCTATGAAATACTTCTGAATAAATGCAAAGAGCTTGATCCCTGCTGTATATTCTTCACCGGAGATTTGTACAGCCGAACCGAAAAAAATCTTGATAAAAAGCCTATTCTTATGCAAAAGCTCCTTGAGATTGCTCCCGTTTACTATGTTTTCGGCAATCATGAAGCGGACACCCCCGAAAAGGCCGTTTTACTGGCAGAAAAGCTTGAAGCAATGGGCGTTCATGTGCTTAGAAACAGGCATGAAAGAATTTATACAGGCAGCGATTTTATTAATATTTACGGTGCCAAGATAGATAAAGAATACTATAAAAATCCCGACGGAAGCTATAAAAATCTTCCCACCCTCACCGCAGATACGCTTAATCAGATGATAGGAACGCCCGAAAGAAATCAGTTTAATATTCTCCTTGCACATTCCCCTTTCCCCTTTGAAGAGTATGCAAAATGGGGTGCTGATCTGGTATTTTCCGGACACTGTCACGGCGGAATCATAAGACTTCCTGTTCTCGGAGGAATTTTGTCCCCCGAAAGAAAATTTTTCCCCGAATACACAAAGGGAATATACAGATCAGATAAAAACGGCAGTAATTCTCAGATGATCCTGTCGGCAGGACTGGGGAAATTCCGTTTCAACAATCCGCCGGAAGTTGTTTACGTAACATTAAAAGCAAAGAAAGGTTGAATAAAATGTACCAAAAACAAATAAGCGAATATTTTGACAATCATTTCGATGAGATTCTAAAAAGTCTGAAAGAGATTATGTCTATTGACAGCACAAATCAGCCTCCCTGTAACGGGAAACCTTTCGGCAAAGGCTCGGCAGAGGCACTTAAATGGGGCGAAGATTTCGGTAAATCCCTGGGCATGAAAGTGAAAAACTTCGATAACTATGCAGTAAGCATGGACTATATGGACGGCGACCCCGTGCTTGGAATTTTAAGTCACCTGGACGTTGTCCCTGCCGGAGAGGGCTGGAGTTATCCCCCTTTCGACTGCACCGTTGACGGAGAAAATATTTACGGCAGAGGTGCTATCGACGATAAGGGGCCGTCAGTGGCTGTGCTTTATGCAGTCAAATGTATAAAAGATCTGAATATCCCTATAAA
>JBJERB010000039.1:20880-42818 GCA_051882055.1 Oscillospiraceae bacterium | reverse complement strand
CAGTGGCTGTGCTTTATGCAGTCAAATGTATAAAAGATCTGAATATCCCTATAAATAAGAATTTCCGTGTGATTTTCGGAGGAAACGAAGAGGGCGGCTGTGAAGATATCGCATATTATGAAAAGCAGGAAAAATTCCCGCCTATGGTTTTCACTCCCGACGGAACATTTCCTGTGCTTAACTGCGAAAAAGGTATGATTCACCTTACATTTTCGGGAGATGTGACCCTTCAGAACAACAAAGGCTTTAAAGTTACCGAAATAAAGGGCGGAAATGTGATTAACGCCATTCCCGAAAAAGCCTCCTGCCGCTGCCGGGGAATAACCCCTCAGGAGCTTGTCGAAGCTTTTGACCGTCTTGGCAGTGACTGTACTCTTGAAATAAACTCATCGGAAAACGGCATATCCTTTACCGTAAGCGGAAAATCCGCCCACGGCTCCCGTCCGGATCGTGGACATAACGCCGTAACCGCATTGCTGGAGCTTTTATCAGCTCTTGACTGCGAATCAGCAAAAAAACTCTCAGCTCTGTTCCCTCATGGGGAATATAACGGAAAGTCGGCAAATCTGGGATTTTCCGATAGCATATCGGGAGAAATGACCTGTGCTCTGACGCTCCTCAGCTTTGACGGAAAAGCTGTAAACGGCGGTATAGATATCCGATTCCCCATTGATAAAACCTTCAAAGAGATATCTGATATCATATCCGATTCTCTTAAAACGTCAGGCATGGAAATTTCTCAGCTGGACGGAATGGAGCCTCATTATGTGCCGGAGGACAGTCCCCTTGTTCAGGCTCTGCTGGAAGTGTATGAACAGGTAAGCGGAGAAAAAGGGGAATGTATCGCCGAGGGCGGAATAACCTATGTGCATAATACCGAAGGCGGAGTAGCTTTCGGAGCGGAATTTCCCGATGAATGTAATAATATGCACGGTGCAGATGAGCATATTTCAATAAAAACCTTTAAATATAATCTGAATATGTATGCTAACGCAATTGTCAGACTTTGCGGCGAGCAGTTGTGAAAACAGAGAAAGGATATAATAAAATGGCAAACAAAAAACGGATATTATCGATTCTGATGCTTTTTATTCCACCTGTAATTATAATGGCGGTTCTCCTGTTTGCATTCTATAAGGGCGGTTTGTATCCCTTCGGGGAAAACAGCCTTTCATGGTGCGATATGGATCAACAGGTTATTCCGCTGATGATCGACTTCAAGGATATTCTTGACGGAAAAAGCAGCATGTTCCTCAACTTTGAAAATGCAGGAGGAATGAATTTCTGGGGAGTATTTTTCTTTTTCCTTGCAAGTCCTTTTACCTTTTTAGTTAAATTTGTGGCAAAGGAAAACATTATTCTTTTTGTTAATATTCTGGTCATGCTTAAACTGATGCTGTCATCTTTTACGGCAATGATTTATTTCAGGCATTGCCATAAGGAGCTTGACAGCTCCATTGCTGTGACTCTCAGCGTGCTGTATGGATTCTGTGGATACGGAATGATGTTTTATCAGAATATTGTCTGGCTGGACATGATGTATCTGTTCCCTCTGCTAATGATTTCATTGAAAGCACTCATAAATAATAAAAAAATACTGCCCTATGTGGTAACCCTTACCGCAATGGTAGTTGTGAATTATTACATAAGCTATATGATAGTTGTTTTTCTTTTGATCTTTATGGGACTTTATGTGTTTATGTCCTCAAAAGATAAAGCAGGGGAAAACTGTGTACGGTTTTTCGGAGGCTCCGCTCTTGCGGCACTTCTTTCAGCAGTAGTGTGGCTTCCCAGCTTTTTGCAGTTTAAAACCTCTGCAAGAGGAAAATCCGTAATCGAAAGCCTCACAACTTCAAAATTCTTAACTTCTTATGAAACCACAATGCAGCTTATATATTGCTCCGCTTTTATATTAATTGTTGTTTTCATAAACGCCATGAGCGGCAAAGAAAGAACAAAACAGATGAACATGTATCTTTATTTGTTTGTTCTGACTCTCGTTCCTTTGTTCATTGAACCAATTAATAAAATGTGGCATACGGGAAACTATATGTCATTCCCGGGAAGATATGCTTTTATAACCTCTTTTATGGGACTTATCTGCTGTGCTTATTTCCTTTCGCAAAATCACAAATTGAAATCCCTTTCCTTTGTTCTTCCCTCACTCCTGATACCCATACCCATTGTGATTATTTACGGTTATTTCAGTAACAAGTTTATTACCGGCAATTATAATACAATTATAAATTACGTAAAAACTCTGTGGGGAAATCAGGATTCATGGCTGAAAGTGACCGAATTGTTTGTAATCGCCGCAGCATGCTACGGTGTAATCTATATGCTTTACAGAAAAGGCTTTCTGCTCAAAGAATACTTTGCAATTCTTATATGCGTTGTTGCTGTTGTGGAGGGTTATGCTAACTCAAGAATCTATATAACCTCAGTCCCTTATGTAAAACAGAATAATGTACAGAATCAACAGCAGGTTCTTGACCTTGCAGATAAAATAGACGACGACAGCTTTTTCAGAGTAAAAACATCTTCGAAGCTGTTCGATTATAACCTTATGGGAAGTCTGGGATATCCCTCTATAAGCCATTATACCTCCCTGACAAGTAAAGACTATATGTTCACCATGAAACGTCTGGGCTATACCTCCGTATGGATGGAAGCCGGTTCTTCAGGCGGAACGGATATGACCGATTCTATGCTTTCCATAGGCTACGAAATTTCATACGGTTCAGATACTTCCGACAGCGTGTATTCAAATCAAGCCTATTCAATTAACCGCCTTGACAATAAAATAGGACTGGGACTTATTACTGCTAATAATCTGTCGGACAAAACCGAAATACCGGCAGAGCTTGAACGCTCCGACGTTCAGCAGTATCTGTTTTCCTCCCTGTATAACGATAATCAGCTGGTCAATAAATATCAGTTCAGTTCCCTGAGCGATACCTTATACTATGAGGACGGATATCATATTTCCGGTACGGGAAGCCTGTACTATAATATACACGTCAGCGGAAAACAAAAATTGTATTTTGATTGCTTTGACAAACTTACCAACAATCTTTCCGAGCCGATATACAATAGCTTTTCTGTAAGAATTGACGGAGAAACTGTAGAGTCCTCATATCCGTATAATAAAAACAACGGAGTTTTATATCTGGGCGAGTATGAAAATCAGGACGTCTCAATCGAAGTAAGCGTTTTACAGCCGGTGATCTGTTCCTCTTTCGGAGTTTTCGGAATAAACGAGTATGTTTTGAATGACGCTGTCAGCTCCTCCCGTTCGGTTAATTTCCAAAGAGATAAAGGAAGCCTCTACGGAAAATGTAATGCAGAGGAGGGCGAAAGCTGTTTCCTCAGTATTCCTTATGATACGGGACTGACAATAAAAATAAACGGTGAAAAGGTTGATTATCAGAAAACCTTTTCGGCATTTGTGTCCTTCCCTCTTCAGGCAGGAGAAAATGAGATAACGGTTACATATACCCCCAACGGATTTGTTCCGGGACTTATCCTTTCAATTATGGGACTTGCTCTTGTTGTACTTTATATCAAATTCCGCAGCAGAATAAATTTCTCAGATAAAATCTGCTCGGTAGGTTATTATGTCACGGGAGCTGTGGGCGTTATAGTGCTTCTTGTTATTTACGCAGTACCCGTTTTGATAAATATACTTTAAAAAAACAGCATAAAAAGCAGATACATAAATGTTGAAAAAATAAAAAAACGGTGTTATAATAGCCTTAGTGTAAACGGCGAATCCGCCTGTAAATACAAGAAAAGTGAAAAAGAAAAATATATTATGGACATTAAGGATATGGAGTTAGCTATGAAACAACTGAAAAAGATTGCAAAAGTTTTGTTTTCTCAAAAATCTACTATTATTATGCTGCTTGCAGCACAGATTGCTTTTATTGTATTTACGTTTTTTAAACTCAGCGAACATTATACATATCTGAATATTGTTTTTACGGCTATTGCCCTTGTGCTTACGATTTTTATACTGAACAAACCGGATAATCCCGCATATAAACTGGCTTGGATCATTCCTCTGCTGGCAATGCCTCTTTTTGCAACAGTAGCTTATTTCCTCCTTGTGAATCAGTACGGTACAAAAAAGGTCAGATATGCTCATTATAGGAAGTGTATTAATACAAAGCCTTTTTTGAAACAGCAGGAAAAAGTGCTTAATAACCTGAGAATTGAAGATAAAAATGTTTATCACCTTGCAAGATATGTGGATCAGCGTGGAGGATACCCTGTTTATCAGAACAGCAGTGTGAAGTATTTTAAGCTGGGTGAAGAAAAATTTGAAGCCATGAAAAAAGAGCTGAAAAAAGCCAGCCACTTTATTTTCATGGAATATTTCATTATCGACCAGGGAGAAATGTGGACGGAAATCGAACAGATTCTTCTGCAAAAAGTCAGCGAAGGCGTTGACGTCCGCCTGATGTATGACGGAATGGGTTCCCAGTCACTTTTGCCCTACAGATACGATAAAAAGCTGAGAGAAAAAGGCATAAAATGCCGTGTGTTCAATCCTTTCCGACCAATGCTCTCAACCATACAGAATAACCGTGACCATAGAAAGATCCTTGTTATAGACGGTCATACCGCATTTACCGGCGGCGTAAACCTTGCAGATGAATATATAAACCGTAAAGAACGCTTCGGCCATTGGAAAGATACCGCAGTTATGGTTAAAGGCGACGCCGTATGGAATTTTACCATGATGTTTTTGCAGATGTGGGAAATAACCGACGGCGAAGGAATCGCCACCGATTATGATAAGTTCAGACCCGAAAGATTCCAGCCTGCCCCCATTAAAGAAGAGGGCTTCGTGATGCCTTACGGCGATTCTCCTCTTGACAATGAAAATGTGGGAGAAATGGTTTATATGAATATAATAAACTCAGCGAAAGATTATGTTTATATAATCACACCTTATCTTATACTGGATAATGAAATGGTTACCGCTTTGGGCTATGCAGCAAAAAGCGGAGTTGACGTTCGTATTATCGTCCCCGGTATTTCCGATAAGTGGTATGTAAAATCAATAGGCTGGTCTTATTTCAAAGATCTGATTGAACAGGGCGTAAAAATCTATGAATATAACGGCTTCCCTCATGCCAAAAACTTTGTGTCCGATGATACCACAGCGGTTGTCGGCACCATCAACCTTGATTACCGAAGCCTTTATCTCCATTTTGAATGTGCAGCCTATATGTATAAAGTACCATGTGTGTCGGAAATCAAAGCCGATTTCCTGAATATTCAGGAAAATAACTGCACTCAGATCACTCTGGAAACCTGCGAAAAGCGACCCCTTATCAGCAAACTGGTTTCTGCGGTTCTGCGTACCTTCGCTCCGCTGCTCTGATAATAAATTTACATAAATCACATTAAATAATTAACTTCAGGAGAAAAGATTTGAAAAGAAATATATATAAAACAAGAAGTGTATCAATGCTTCTCGCCGTATTTTGTGCCATTGCCTGGGCAATGGCATTTCCTTTGATTAAAATAGGCTTTAAGGCATTTTCAATTTCGGCAAACGATACTGCCGGTAAAACCCTTTTTGCCGGAATACGCTTTTTTCTTGCCGGTTTGATTGTAATGCTGATAGGAAAAATGTCCGGCAGAAGCTTTGCAGTTAAACGCATAAAAGATAAGCTGATAATATTCCTGTTCGGCTTGGTCAATACAGCTTTCCATTATTTTTTCTTTTATATGGGGCTTTCCCGCCTCTCAGGCTCAAGGTCCGCAATAATCGATTCCCTGGGAACCTTTTTGCTCATCATTCTGTCCTGTATACTTTTTAAAGATGACAAATTCACCTTGAATAAAATCATAGGCTGTGTTCTGGGCTTGGGAGGAATCATTCTGATTAATACCAACGGTTCGGACTTGTTTTCGGGTGTTTCTCTTATGGGCGACGGAATGCTTGTGCTTAGTGCTTTGTGTGCCGCAACAGGCGGACTTCTTACCAGAATTGCAGCAAAAAAGACCGATCCCGTTGTCGCAACGGGAATCAGCCTTACCATAGGAGGAGCCTTGTTAATTGTCACAGGAATTCTGTGCGGAGGAAAAATCACTCAGATAAATCTCACGGGAATAATTGCATTGATTCTGCTTGTGATTATTTCCGCGTCGGGATTTGCAATATATAATCAGCTGATATGCTATAATCCTGTAAGTAAAATCGCTATTTTCAATTCCCTTATACCCATATTGGGCGTAATTTTCTCCTGTGTAATTCTCGGAGAAGCATTTTCCGTAAAATATATCGTCGCCGGAATCATAGTGTCTATGGGAATAGTGCTGTTAGAAATCAGAGATTAGATGTTAGAAGTTAGATGTTAGATTTTGTAGGGGCTGGCGTCCTCGACAGCCCGTTTTGTAATAAAATGTATGCTGTCAGTAAACTGTCCGTTACCATGGAAATTCCAATTTAAAAAGAGGGGCTTATGCCCCTCTTATTTGTTATCTTCAATGTCTGTCAGATCTGCTGAAATCGGTTGGTTGTCATAACGATATCTCTGTGTCCTTTCTTTTTTAGGCTTCGCAATTTTTGCCTCAAACCAGAATGTGGAGCCTTTTCCCTCCTCCGATTGAACACCGAAAGCAAAACCGTGCCTTTTAAGGATCTCTTTGCATATCGACAAACCAAGCCCCGTTCCCACTACTTCACGCTTGTATTTAGCGTCACGATAGTATCTGTCGAAAATCAACGGCAAAAGCTCTTTGGAAATTCCTTTTCCGTGATCTGTTACCTCGATTCGTACAACATCAGGCTTGTTTATCTGCCTTATCCTTATAACCTTGTCCTCTCCGCAGTAATTTACCGCATTGTTGATAAAGTTGTAAAGAACCTGGTCGATTTTTTCCTCGTCAGCCGCAATAAGCCTGTCCTCGTCTTCAATGAATTTAATATCATAACCTTCGTTTTCAATTAGAAGCTGATATCTAAGCATTACATCGTGCATTTTCTCGTGAACGGAAAATTCCTTGATTTCCAGATCCATGTTTCCGCTTTCCAGTTTTGATAATTCTAACAGATTGTTGACAAGGTTTGATAACCTGTCTGTTTCGTCAATGATAATTCCGATATGCTCATTTCGTTTCTCAGGATTGTCTCCCGATAAATCCCTTATCATTTCCGCATAGCTCTTGACGATGGTCAAAGGCGTCCGTAAATCGTGAGATATGTTTGCAATAAGGTCTTTTCTTAAATCCGAAACCTTCTGTATCTCGTTCTTTGCATTGTCAAGTACAGTCGAAAGCTCTTCGATTTCACGATATCCCTTTGCGTTGAATTCTACCGAGTAATCTCCCTCACCGAACTTTTTGGCGGTTTTCGTAATTTCAACAATAGGCCTCGAAAGACGCTTTGAAATGAACATGGTTATTATAAACGCAAGCTCAAATAGTATGATGGTAATGTAAATCAACTGTTCCCTGATTATCTTCACAGTAGATTCAATGGGGTCAACCGAGCTTTCCACATATAAGTAAAGAGGCGAATCCGAACTTTGACTGTAAAACTTTGTGCAGTAAAAAATCTCTTTGCTTTTTACGTTTTCATTCTGATGTATTTTGGTTATATATCCCGACTTTTGTTTGTTAAGCTCGGTTTTCATCTGAAAAATAAACATTCCCCAGTTGTTGCTTAAATCACTGTTAAATACCGAAAAGCTTCCCAGATTGTTTTCAAGAAGCAGCTTGTTTCCCTGCTCGTCCGTCACAAGAATACATAAACCGTTTTCAAAAGCCAACCGCCTTGTAATGTCCTGAATTTCGTCGGAATCGTATTTTTTGGTTATTTCCTTTGCCGCATTCTGAATATCCCTGATCTTTGCAGTCTGATAATATCCCGCAAGAAACACATATTGAAAAAGCCATATCAAAATAAGTATCAGAGCCGTAAAACAAATGAAATATGACCATACATAGGAACGTATGCTGCGTTCCTCTTTTATTTTCATGACCTTATCTTTTACCCTGTGAGATAAACTGCTCATTTTACTGGATCTTTTCAAATTTATAACCCATTCCCCTCAAAGTAACAATCAGATTTCTGTACTGCTTAAGACTGTTTCTGAGCATTTTAATATGCGTGTCAACCGTTCTGTCATCGCCGTAAAAATCAAATCCCCATACCTCTTCAAGCAGTTTTTCTCTTGACAGAGCAATGTTCATGTTTTTCACCATGTAGAATAACAGGTCGTATTCCTTTGGCGTCATAGAAACCTTTTCGCCGTCAATAAGAACTTCTCTTGCGGTAAAATTAATTTCAAGGGTCTTGTATTTTATAACGTCCTCTTCTTTCTTTGACCCGTTGACTCTGTTCATAACTGCACGGATTCTTGCCATAAGTTCCTTGGGAGAAAAGGGCTTGACCACATAATCGTCCACACCGATTTCAAATCCGAACAGCTTGTCGTATTCTTCTCCTCTTGCCGAAAGCATTATAACCGGAATTTCCTTTATCTTTTTAATCTCCTTGCAAGCGGAATATCCGTCCAGCTTGGGCATCATTATATCCATTACTATAATGTCAAAATCCTCATTTTTTACTTTTTCTACGGCTTCCATGCCGTCCTCCGCCTGAACAACTTCAAAACCGTTGAATTCAGCATATTCCTTAATTATTTCACGGATTCTCTGTTCGTCGTCAACTACAAGAATCTTAGGCATAACATATCCTCCCGTCGTTAGGTAAACACATATTACCTTTATTATTGCCTACAGTTTACCACATAATTATGTATAATTTGTGAAAATTTCAAGATTATTTGGGGGAACAGCCCGCTGTGCTTGCAGAAGCAATGCCTTCGTCAGCCGTTTTCTTCGTCGGGAATAACCTCGTCCATGTCCTCCGCAGGCTTGAATATCAAAAGTAAAAACGTGGCCATTAACGCAACGCAAGCGATCCATACGGCTTTTTCAGATAAAAACTTGGTTATCGCTCCGCCTGTTGCAGCACCGCAGATAAAAATAAATATTACTCCGTAATATTGTAAGCTGTTTGAAAGATATCTTCTGTCCCCGGTGTTTCTGTATCTGAAAATATGCTCTGTGGCACTTCTTAAATTCCCTGTACACATGGTTGTGGCATAAGGATTTCCCTTGATTTTCCGGAAGCTTTCAACCTGAAGGGAACATACAAAGGATATGGCAACGTTGGCAATGGCGTTGTATTTCCCAATAGGTATAAAGCCTACCGCCAAAAGTACCGCCAGTTCTATTCCCAGTATTATCTGCCGCCAGTGAACCTTGGGACTTTTCTGAAACCTTTTCTTGATGATTTCAGAAAACATTACCCCTGCCGCAAAGGATAAAATCGGAATTAAATAAAATCCCGCTTCACTCCATTTCCCTTTAGCAGCACTTATCCCTAAAAGTACAATGTTTCCCGTCTGTGCGTTGGCGAAAACTTCACCACGGCATATGTATGTGTATGCGTCCAAAAAGCCCCCTGCAAAAGCAAGGAGCAATCCCACAATTATGGATTCGGACATCTGCATTCGAGTCTGTTTCATTTTTTATTTCTTGCCTTTTCTTTTGAATATGCTTGCTATCTTTGCCCAGAAGCCTTTTTTCTTGGGCTTATCAAGATCCATAGATGCTTTTGGTGCGTTGGCATAAGCCTCTTCGTAGAATTTTATCTGCGAATTGACCGGCACTCCGATAGTGGGAACATGTCGGTATGTTCCGTCCGGCATCTGTTCCCTTGCTTTGACATTGTCCGCAAGCTCGGTTTCAAAATAATTAATTATCCTGCTTTTTATGCTTTCGTCTAAAATCGGAGCTGCGACTTCCACACGCCTTGTTGTGTTTCTCGTCATGTAGTCGGCAGAGGAAATGTATACCGAACGCCTTGCACCGGTGCCGAATATGTATATTCTCGCATGCTCCAGATACCGTCCTACTATGGAAATAATACGGACATTTTCGGTCATGCCTTTCACTCCCGCAATAAGACATGAGATCCCTCTGATAACAAGCTCAACTTTTACTCCCGCCTGAGAACATTCTATTATTTTGTCAATAAGAACCTTGTCGGTCAGCGAATTGAGCTTTGCTCCCACATATGCTTCGCCTCCCGATTTCGCTACCGCTATCTCACGGTCCATCATTTCAATGACTTTGTTCTGTAAACAAAGGGGTGCTACTAAAAGTGACGAACTGTCCTCCACAAGCTCTCCCACCGACAAAGCGTTGAACACTTTCACAGCTTCCCGGGCAATGCTTTCGTTTGCCGTCATAAGACATAAGTCTGTGTAAAGCTCCGCAGTTTTTTCGTTGTAATTTCCCGTTCCGATCTGAGTTGTGTATTTTACAGCTTTTCCCGATTTCCTTGTGATAAGGCATAGCTTTGAATGAACCTTGAGCCTGTGCGGTCCGTACATAACATGACAGCCTGATTCTTCAAGAAGCTTTGACCAGCCAATGTTGTTTTCTTCGTCAAACCTTGCTCTTAGTTCTACAAGAACCAGTACTTCCTTGCCGTTTTCCGCCGCCTGACATAAGGCTTTTATTATCTTTGAATTTTTTGCGACACGGTAAAGAGTCATTTTTATTGACATAACATTCGGGTCGCATGCCGCTTCCTCCAAAAGCCTTATAAACGGCTTTATGGATTCATAAGGATATGAAAGCAGTATGTCCTTTTTGTCAATTTGCTGAATCATGGGCAGATTCGGGTCAACAGCAGGAGACATCTGCGGTTCAAGGGGATTAAAGAACAACTCCCTTTTGTTTTTGCATTTGTCGAATACAGGGAAAACAAAACTGAAATCAAGAGGTGTTTTTTCAATAAACACCTGTTTTTTGGACAGCTCAAGGCGAACGCAAAGCTCCGATACCGTTAAATCTGATAATTCCTTTGAAAGCTGAAGCCTTACCGGACAGAGACGTTTTCTTTTGTTTATAAGCACAGACATGTTCTGCCTGAAATCAAGCTCCGAATCAAAGCCTTCGTCTACATCTATGTCTGCGTTTCTTGTTATCCTCATTAATGCCTTTTCTTCAAATTTGTACCCCTCAAAAGCCTTTTCCGCAAAATGAAGAACAATTTCCTCAACAAGTACAAAGCTTACGATACCGTCATTCTGAGAAGGGAGAAATACTACCCGGTCATATTTTTCTCCGCAGCCTATTATTCCAAGCTTTACTCCCGACTTTGAATTAAGCCGTGCAACAGCATATATTTCCTTGTTATTCAGAAAAGGAAAGGGATGGCGTTTGTCTACTACAACAGCATTGAGAAACGGCTTTATCTCGTAATTATAATACTCTTCTATAAAGTCCATTTCATGCTTCTTCAGGTTCTTTATGTGCTTGCAGTATACCTGTTTAAGTTCAAGTTCTTTTTGAAGTGCAGAATAAATTTTGTCCTTTGTTGAATTAAGCTCCCTGACCCGACTGTAAATTGCATCAAGCTGTTCGGTGGGACGCATTTTGGTTTTGCCGTCCTTGTCGTTGTTGTTTGTAAGGGATTGGTCAATAAGCGAACCCACACGAACCATAAAAAATTCGTCCAGATTGCTTGAAAAAATAGACGCAAATAAAAGACGCTCCAGAAGCGGAACCGAACCGTCCTGAGCTTCCTCAAGCACACGTACGTTGAATTTCAGCCAGGAAAGCTCCCTGTTATCGTAAACTTTTTTACCCATAAAACGTCACCCTCAGACAATTTTTTGCTGATATTTCTCATATTATCATTATATTATATATATTCGTTCAAGTCAATTAAATTCTAAGTAAATATAACTTAGGCAAGATGTTCCCCCCCACCTCTTAGGAGGCAGACAACTTAGTCTTAAAAGGGCTATGCCCCTTATTGAAAATACAGGTTTTATCTGTTATTATGATATCCCAAATGCACGGATTTGTCAACTTACGGAATCCTTATCTCCTGCCGTTAATACTCATGAAAAAACCAACGAGCCACAACTTACTTGTAAATATTCTGTAAATTTTTTATCTTAAATGACATGAAACTTGACATTGTATATTAATTGTGATATGATAATTAAGCCGCATGCTCGGGGTATGAAAAGACGGACTTTTATAGTAAGTTCGCACCTCGCACAGCGAGTTTATGTAAAAGGTAGGTGCATTTGAAGATGTACGCAGTAATCGAAACAGGCGGAAAACAGTATCAGGTTAAAAACGGCGATGTTGTTTTCGTAGAAAAGCTTAACGTTAACGCAGACGAAACAGTTACTTTCGATAAGGTTCTTGTTGTAGGAAACGACGGTAACGTAACAGTCGGCGCACCTTATGTTGACGGTGCTACAGTATCGGCTAAGGTTCTGAAGAACGGAAAAGCAAAGAAGGTCACTGTTTTCACTTATAAGCCTAAAAAGGGCGAAAAGAGAAAAATGGGACACAGACAGCCTTATACTCAGGTTAAAATCGAAGCTATCAACGCATAATAATGATTGTCGCAGATTTTTATAAGAGTAAAGACCATAAGCTGCTTGGATTTCAGGTAACGGGTCATGCAGGTTACGGTCAGTTCGGACATGATGTTGCATGTGCAAGCGTGTCATCTGCCGTTATGATGGCAGCGAATACAATTACCGAAGCCTTCAAGGTTGAAGCTAAGGTGGTTGTTGAAGAAAACGAAATTATTCTAAAGCTTGTATCCGATGAAAAGGGAGACGGCGATAAAGTCCTTCTGGGACTTCTGACGCATATGTATTTTCTTTCAGATGAGTTTACAGGCTGTATTAAAGTAAAGGTAAACGAGGTTTAGCCTTTTGACAATTACATTTTGGAGGTGTAATTTAAATGATCAGAATTTCTATGCAGTTTTTTGCTCATAAAAAAGGTATGGGTTCTACAAAGAACGGCCGTGATTCAGAAGCAAAAAGACTTGGTGTAAAGAGAGCTGACGGACAGTTTGTTCTTTCAGGCAACATTCTCGTAAGACAGAGAGGAACTCACATTCATCCCGGCGAGAACGTAGGCCGTGGTTCAGACGATACTTTGTTTGCTACAGCAGACGGTGTTGTAAGATTTGAAAGAATGGGAAGAGACCGTAAAAAAGTTTCTGTTTACCCACAGGCTTAATTTTTGAGCATTTACAAACCCTAAGCCCATGGGCTTGGGGTTTTTTATTAGAAAACACTTATTTATAACTGCGGTATGGGAATGATAAGAGTAAATTGAGATAGCGTGAAAAGCAGTTCACGCTGGAGAGGAGAGCCTTATTAGGCGGGTTATTGATATGTTTGTCGATCAGGCGAATATTTATATTAAAGCAGGCGACGGAGGGGACGGATGCGTTTCCTTTCACCGTGAAAAGTACATTGCTTCCGGCGGTCCCGATGGTGGGGACGGCGGAAAAGGCGGCGACATCGTTTTTAAAGTTGACGACAATATTTCAAACTTAATAGATTTCAGGTTTAAAAGGAAATACGTTGCTCAAAAAGGGCAGAACGGTTCCTCAAAAAACTGTACCGGTCGGAACGCTCCCGATTTAGTCATAAATGTTCCACGTGGAACAATTGTTCGAGAGTCAAAAAGCGGGCGTATTCTTGCCGATTTATCGGGTGACGAGCCTATTGTAATCTGCAAGGGCGGAAAAGGCGGACGCGGAAACGCTCACTTTGCCACTCCCACCAGACAAATACCACGTTTCGCCAAGCCGGGATTCAGAGGCGATGAATACGAAGTCACCCTTGAGCTAAAGCTGATTGCTGACGTAGGACTTGTGGGCTTCCCCAATGTGGGCAAGTCAACTCTGATTTCTGTAGTATCGGCAGCAAAGCCAAAAATTGCCAATTACCATTTTACAACGCTGACTCCTGTATTGGGCGTTGTAAAAATAGAAGACGGAAAATCCTTTGTAATGGCGGACATTCCGGGACTTATCGAGGGTGCAAGCGAGGGAGTAGGCTTAGGACACGAATTTCTGAGACACGTGGAAAGATGCCGTCTTATAGTTCATGTTGTAGACGTTTCGGGAATTGAAGGACGTGACCCCAAAGCGGATTTTGAAGCCATAAACCGTGAGCTTGAAAACTTTTCCGAAGATCTTGCCGAGGCTCCGCAGATTGTTGCGGCGAACAAATCAGACATGGCAACTCCCGAACAGATTGCAGATTTCAGAGAATACATTGAAAACAAGGGCTTACCTTTCTTTGAAATTTCAGCTGCGACCACAATGGGAACCGGGGAGCTTATTTTCGGAATATGGGACAAGTTAAAGGATCTTCCTCCCGTCAAGGAATTTGAAGCTCAGCCCCTCACTCAGGAAGAGCTGGACGAAAAACTACTCACCAACAGGGATTTCAATATCACTGTAGAGGACGGAGTTTATTTTGTAGAAGCCGACTGGTTATGGGACATTCTTCGTTCGGTAAACATGGACGATTATTCATCGTTACAATATTTCCAGCGAGTTTTACGCAGCAGCGGAATAATTGACAAGCTGGAGGAAATGGGAATCAACGAAGGGGACACGGTTTCTATTTTTGATTTTGAATTTGATTATATCAGATAGCTATAATTACAGTGGGGACAGGGGTAATAAAAATGAAGCAGGAAAAAATACTTGAAAGCTTTCTGAAAATTCTCGGTCAAAAACCGTCGGCTATGGACGGATTAAGTGAAGAAGAAAAGGCCGAGCGGCTTGAGTCCATGAAGCAGACTCAAAAAGAAATTCAGATTAATCAGGACAAAAACAAGAAGCATTAATATTTTGAGGTAGCTTATGGACAAACGTGAAGCAAAGCAATATTCTCCTCTTGCTCTTGCATTTATGGGGGACGCAGTATACGAACAAAAAGCACGGGAAAAAATCATACTTTCCGGCAACAGATCTGCCAACGAGCTTCACAGGCTTGCCGTAAAAAAAGTATGTGCCGAATACCAAGCGGCTGCGGCGGAAAGGCTTATCAAAAGTGAAGTTTTTTCCGAGGAGGAGCTTGAAATTTTCAAGAGAGGGCGGAATGCCGGAGGAATTTCCGCTCCGAAACATTCCACGGTTGCGCAATACAGGATCGCCACGGGGCTGGAATGTTTATTCGGATATCTTTTTTTACTAAAGGAAGAGAAAAGAATCGGCGAAATTTTTGATTTGATCTGGGACGAAAGTTCCGATAAAAGCGAATAATTCACACAATATATTTAAGGAGTTGAACATAAAATGTCAGGACATTCAAAATGGGCAAACATCAAGAGAAAAAAAGAAGCTACGGACTCAGCGAGAGCGAAGATCTTCACAAAAATCGGACGTGAGATGGCTGTTGTTGTAAAAGAGGGCGGACCCGACCCTGCCAACAATTCCAAGCTTGCCACGTTGATTGCGAAAGCAAAAGCAAACAACGTACCCAACGACAACATAGAGCGAATCATCAAGAAAGCTGCCGGAGACGGTGACAAGAACAACTACGAAACGATGATTTACGAGGGATACGGACCCTGCGGAGTTGCGGTCATCGTTGAATGTCTTACAGACAACAAGAACCGCACGGCAGGAGATGTTCGTCACTATTTTGACAAATTCGGCGGTAATTTAGGCACAACGGGTTGTGTATCCTTCATGTTCTCCGACCAGGGAACGGTAATCGTTGAAAACAACGGAGCAGACGAGGACAAAATCATGGAGGACTGTTTTGAAGCAGGAGCTGACGATTTCAGCATTGAAGAGGAAGTTATCGAGATCACCTGCGGTCCCAACGATGTTACCAAAGTTTCGGACGCTCTTACGGGCTTAGGCTACACAGTAATTTCAGCGGAAGCCGAGAAAGTTCCGTCAAGTTACACCAAGCTGGAGGACGAAGAGGCCATAAGGAAGATGAACTTACTTCTTGAGACTCTTGAAGACAACGATGATGTACAGAACGTATATCACAACTGGGAGATGCCGGAGGAATAAGCGAAGTACTAACAAAAAACAGCTATTGTAAAATTACAATAGCTGTTTTTTGTTACCAATTATTTGCCCAGTCTTATTTAAGAATCATCTTTCCAATAATTTAATTTTTGTGTTTTGCACTATATATTACTTTGCATCAAACTGTTTCTATATGTTTACAACGTGGGCATTTATATTCTATTATTGTAGGTCGGTAAGATTTTATCCAAAGACCATAAATTATACTTATAGGAAAAAACGCAATTATTATTATCCAATCAATTATGTTAAGCCTTTTCTTTTTTATTATCATTGAGCCTGAATAACCACAGTTAGAACATTTATTTTCAGAACTTGCTATACTGAATGATTTTCCGCAATTATAGCAAACAGTAGTATCACTATTTATTTTTGTCTGACAATAAGGACAGTACATAAAATTTTATCCTCCTTAGTTGTTTCGCCACACTGCTGATGCTACATATGAATTAGCAGCGGCAGATTGTTGCAAATATGTATTTGCTATCGCAGAATTTGTTTCAATTCTGCTTGATATTTCCCCAATATTTTTTACCTCACTTTTTATATCATAAAGTGTACTGTCAATGGATTTTACCAGTTCGTATAGCTTTTGCTGATTTCTTATTATTATATCCATTTTTCGGCTGATATCTTTTAGATTGGAAATGATTTCTCCGTGTTGTAAATCCTTCTCATACGTGTCATATACTCCACCATGTCCACATATAATAGTACAACGCCCATTAATTAAATATCCGTAAATTGTTGCCGTAGGGATAAGTCCACGATATTTCTCCGGTATTAGATTGTACGAATATATTTCGTCCAAAACTTTTTTTGCTTTAGTATATCCGTCGAAAATCGCATTGCTTTTTATAAGTAAATTCTTTCTTTCTGTATTTAATTTATCAATATATAAGTTTTGTGCTTTAATATTATTAATAATAACAGTTCTTTTATGCTCTTTCACTGGATTGATATGTTTTTTCATTTCTTTTTTATCTGAATATGCAAGAAATAAGTTATAAACAACAACGCCAATAATAACCAAAGAGCCTATCCCCGTAAATGGGAGTGTCAACATAATACCGGCAACCTCATTACCTGTTTTTAAAAGAATAACTCCTAAAAGCAAACAAATTGCTACAAGAACAACAACAGTTAAGCTAATTAATTTATGTTTGTTTTTGTCCTTTTTTGCTCTTTTAAAATTATTGGCATAAGCTTGGTCAATACTTTCTAAGTATGCTTGTTCATTTTCAATTTGATTTTTTACATCAGTTTCATTACGTTTGTTATTACTCAAAAGACAATTCACATAGTTTAATGAATTAGACCATATATCTACGTATTTTTCAAAAGTCATAGCTTTTTGAAAAACATCAGTCATAATTTCAACATTATCTCTCATAACACTTATCCCTCCTTGCAAATAACACATATATGTGTTTTGATGTTTACATTATAACACACAATAATGCAAAAAGCAACACATATTTGTGTTTTTATGTAAAATAATATTAAACAAAAGTAAGGAGAAATATTTATGAAAAACTACCAAAGGATTCGAGATTTACGTGAAGACGCAGACTTAACACAAAAACAAGTTGCGGACAAACTTTTCTTACACTTAACTCAGTACCGCCGATATGAGCGAGGTGAAAGTGAAGTTCCACTCAATATAGCAATCAATATTGCAAAATTGTATAATGTTTCTCTTGATTATATCGCAGGTTTATCAAATGATAAACAAGGATTGACAAAATCTTCTCTTGATTATGAGGAAACACAGTTGATCAAAAAATTTAGGAATTTAAACGATGTATATCGTGGACGTATCCTTGAAAGATTAGATGTACTTTCAAACGATTGTGATAAATAGAGCGTGCATAATTCAAACTGAAATTATGCACGCTTATTTTATAAAAAAGGCACCTCCCATCCGGGAGATGCCTTTAATATTAAGCAATTAATTTACAATTACTTAAGTTCAACTGTAGCGCCTGCAGCTTCCAGCTTAGTCTTGATTTCCTCAGCCTCTGCCTTAGCAACGCCTTCCTTAATAGCCTTAGGAGCACCTTCAACGATTTCCTTAGATTCTTTAAGTCCAAGGCCTGTGATTTCCTTAACAGCCTTGATTACTGCCATCTTAGCATCGCCGAATGAAGCGAGAACTACATCGAATTCTGTCTTCTCTTCAGCAGCTGCTGCACCTGCACCTGCAGCAGGACCTGCAGCGATTGCAGCTGTAACACCGAATTCTTCCTGGATAGCGTCTACGAGCTCAGAAAGCTCAAGAACTGAAAGTTCTTTAATATCTTCTACAAATTTCAAAATTTTCTCTGAAGCCATGATAATAATCTCCTTTATAATTTAATTTAAAATGTCATGTGATTTTTCACACTTTTACACTGCGTTTTACGCAGCAATTATGCCGCAGTTAATGCAGCTTTTGTCGCTATTAAGCGGCATCGTTGTTTTTGTCCACAACAGCCTGAAGTGTTGCAGCCAGCTTCTGGATAGGTCCCTGGAGAGAACCAACCAACTGTGCGAGCAAAGTTTCTCTTGAAGGAATCTTTGAAAGTGCCTTAACGCCTGCTTCATCATAGATATCCTCACCGATATAACCTGCTTTAAGATGGAATTTTTCATCCTTACAATCCTCAGCAAATTTACCGAGAATTCTTGCAGGAGCTGTCTGGTCGTCATCAGAAATAGCGATAGCTGTTGTACCCTCGAGAACGTTTGTCAGATCATCAAGACCGGCATTCTTCAATGCGAAACGAAGCATTGTATTTTTCTCAACGAAGTAATTAACGCCTGCTTCACGAAGTTCTCTTCTGAGCTTTGTGTCCTCCTCAACAGTGATACCCTTATAATCAACAAGTACGCCTGCTGCGGAATTTTTAAGCATTTCAGTCAGCTTTTCAACTCTTTCCTTTTTGGCGAGCAAAACCTTTTCACTTGGCATAATAATTTCACCTCTTTGAAATATTACTACCCGTATCAATGCAGAAATACTGCAATGCAGAAAATCTGCAAAAAGAAAATCTCTTTTCATCAAAAGACAAAAAGAGATTACAAAGCATAAAATCAATTAACTTTGCGTTCTTTTCCTCGGCCGGACTTCTGCATTCACCTTAACGGTTCGCTGCCGGCTGTCTTTAGATACGAATGCTTTAATATTATAACAAACATTCTATCCAAAGTCAAGGGATTTTTAAATGCATTTATTAATTTTTTGTAAACAATAATCCGCCACGTTTATATAGTGACGGATTTTTTAATTATGCTGAAACTGTGGTTTTATATTTTAAGCAGATTTTATCTGTGATAAGTGCGATAAACTCGCTGTTTGTGGGTTTTCCCTTACCTGTATTGACTGTATATCCGAAAAAGCTGTTGAGTATATCCAGATCTCCTCTATCCCATGCAATTTCAATAGCGTGTCTTATTGCCCTTTCTACTCTCGAAGGAGTTGTACTGAATTTTTTTGCCACTGCGGGATACAATAATTTTGTAACGCTTTCAAGCATTTCTTTATCGTTTACCGACTGGATAATCGCTTCTCTCAAATAATGATATCCCTTTATATGAGCAGGAACGCCTATCTGATGAATGATATCCGTTACGATAATCTCAAGATTAGGATTTCCCTTAACCTTTGAAAAGGTCATATCCGATGTGATATCGGTATCAATATCAAGCATTGCTTTTATACGTTCCCCAAGAATTTTCGTATCAAAAGGCTTCAGCATAAAATAGGAAGCACCTGCAAGCATTACCTGCTGTTCAATAAACGAATTCTCGTAAGAACTGGTAACGATAAACTGAGGCTTTTTATAAGAGGAATCCTGAATTTTCTTAATAAGCTCGATTGCGTCAAGATTAGGCATTACCGCATCAACAATTACCACGTCCGGTGTTTCATTTTTAATCGCATCGTAAATTACAAGTCCGTCTTTTGGTCTTGTAATTACAAAGAAGCCCAATGCTCTTAATGAGGAAGCACAGGAAACGCCATATTGTGCCGTATCATCTCCGATAAGAATTTTGATTTTATTTGTCATGTCAATTTACCTCCGAAAAATTGTCTTTTATGTCTTTATTTTTTGCAAATAAGAATTTTCAGCTGATTAAATTCTTCATTGACTTCAGTTTAACACAGCTAAATTTAAAAATCAATACTTTTTTAGAAAAAACGTCAATTTTTTATCGACTATTTTATTTATAATGCACAATTATTAAGCATAAAATATAACTATATGATATATTTTTAAACAATACTACATTAAGTGACAAGAAGCATTGCGAACAAACAAATTTTACGGTGATTACTTGTGATAAAAGTAATATAACCACACAAGCTACAATTATTTTAGTTGAAAAATGGAATAATTAAACGAATTCTGCAAATACTATCCGGCGAGGTCAAGCTGTTTTTCCGCACATTTACATGCCTGTTCATACATGGAATCTGCAAAAACTCCATATCCTTCGTCAGGATTATCCACAAAAACATGAGTTATTGCTCCAACCAGCTTTCCGTCCTGAATAATCGGACTTCCGCTCATTCCCTGCACAATTCCCCCTGTTTTGTCAAGAAGCTCCTTATCGGTAACACGGATGATCATATCGTGTTCGGCGTCTTCCTGCATATTCACCTTTTCAATTTCAATGGTATATTCTTTTGGGGTTTTTCCGTCGATTGTAGTATATATCGTAGCTTCTCCCGTATGAATCTCCTGTCTGAAGCCCATGGGTATTGCTTTATTGTCTGTGGGGCGACTATAAAGGGTTCCGAAAATACCACATTCGCTATTAGACAAAATAGTTCCGATTTTTGCATTTGAAGTGAACTCTCCCACAAGCTGACCGGGACTTCCGTCCTTACTCTTATTACAGCCTGTGATCTTAACATCCCCCACAGTACCCTCAGACAAAGGCAGCGTCTGTTTTGTATCGCAATCACAGATAGGGTGTCCCAATCCGCCGAAAGCCTCGGTTTCGGGATCATAGAAAGTAACGGTTCCCACACCGGCCGATGAATCCCTTACCCATATACCTGCTTTATAGCTTCCCTGAGTATAAACAGGAGAAAGGGTTGCAGTCTTTTCCTCGTCATTTCTTTTATAATTTACTATACAGGGTTTACCCTTAGAGTCAGAAATAACCTGTGATATTTTCTGATTTGAATCCACCGATTCGCCGTTTACGGAAGTAATAATATCTCCCACACGGATACCGCAATCTGCCGCAGGGCAAACGCCGTCTATTTTTTCCATTTTAACCACCACAACTCCATCGGTCATTAATTTAATGCCGAAAGGTTGTCCTCCGGGGACAAGCACAGGGCGGGAAACTGTTTTTTCCTGAACATTTTTTATGGGAACAGAATTAAAAAGCATTAATGTACTGTCGGAAACTTTTGTCACAGATGAGAGTCCGTTATTCAAAAAAGTATCTGATTTTGAATTTCCGTATGTTGACGCATAAAATGACACATCCTTACACGGTTTTGCCGATATGGAAAACAAAGTCGAAACCGATAGAGGATCTTCGCCCACATAATAAGAGTCGGGAAGGGTTGCCGAATAAAACCACACAAGACCCATTACCGACATCGTTACCGTACCCACAGCAAGAGCTATGGTTTTGATGATTTTTCCCATTTTTATCATTCCTTTCTTTTATATTTCGGCTGCTTTTATATTGTTGGCTATGATAAAAATAAAATTCAGCGTCAACAGCAAGTATATTTTTCATTGGAATCACAAGAAAATAAGTTTAAATTGTTTTGCCGAAAAATTTCACATAAGTTTTATTGATAATATTTTTATATTATGTTATAATAGTCTTAGCCCGGACGGGGTCCTAACGCCGGACGGGCGATGTCACGATATAAGTTTGTGAAAATTCAAATCATTGACCCCGCTATGGAAAGCAACATATAGGATTATGCTATAATAGTCTTAACCCGGACAGAGCAATCCATAAATTTTATCAATTTAATTTTAATACATACAAGAGG
>JBJERB010000039.1:19426-20780 GCA_051882055.1 Oscillospiraceae bacterium | reverse complement strand
CCCGGACAGAGCAATCCATAAATTTTATCAATTTAATTTTAATACATACAAGAGGTTTATTATGTCAAAAAAAGAAACATTTGAAAATCAACAAAACACAAAGGAAATACCTGCCGGAGAGCTACAGTCTCCCATGAGCAAGGCTGCCCGAAAAATGCTTAAAAAAGCAAAAAAAGAGAAAAAGCATCGCTTTGAAAGCGGACTTTTCCTCTTTATGAAAATTTTAATGCTGGCATTTTTCTTATATTCCGGTGTTTTTTACGGGGGAGTAACGGTAGTAGGCGTACTAAAGGGATACATGTATGAAGTACCTAAATGGATCGCAGGGGTAATCGGAATAGGCTCTCTGATTATTCTTGCAGGCATAATTTTATCCTTCTGCAAAAGGTATTTTATATCTTTTGCGGCTATTCTCGCAGGCACTTTAAGTTATCTCAAGGGTGCTGTTTACATCATAAACAAAATATCCGACAAGCTTGTCAATTACGACGGAGCGGACTCGCAGATCGCAAAAATGGACAAAACATACATGCTGCATTACTATCCCATTATGGGAGTGCTTTTAATTGCTCTTATTTTAGGCATTATTGCTTTAATAAAGATGATAATAAAGAAAAAACGTCTTAAAGAACAGCGTGACAACGCACCGGTCAAGAGCATTATCAATTAACCGGGAGATAAAGAAAGGTAATTTATTATGAACGGCAAAGAAAGAGAAACAGACATTCAAAACGACATCACAAAACGTTATACCCTTGGAGAAGAGATTTTCAATTCAGTATCTCACGGAGCAGGCGGATTACTTGCCATTGCAGGGACTGTTGTACTTATTGTCATTGCGGCAATATATTCAAACGCATGGGGAGTTGTCAGCTCTGCCATATACGGGGCAAGCATGATCATACTTTACACCATGTCAACCCTTTATCATGCAATAACCAACAAAAAGGCAAAAGCCTTTTTCAGAATAATGGATCACAACACAATTTTTCTGCTTATAGCCGGAACATACACGCCCTTTACCCTTGTTTCCCTAAGAGGTCCTTTAGGGTGGGTTTTATTCGGAATAATATGGGGAGCAACCGCAATAGGCATTGTTTTCAATTCCATAAATCTTGAAAAAGCGAAAAAGTTTTCTCTAATATGCTACATAGCAATGGGCTGGGCAATTATTTTTGCTATAAAGCCCATGATAGCATCGGTTCCCAAAACATCTCTGATATTTTTGCTCATCGGGGGAATCTTCTACACTGCAGGCATAATATTCTATGCCATAAAAAAGATCAGATATTTTCACTCGGTATGGCATTTATTCACCATCGGCGGAACGGTATTCCACTATTTTTCAATACTT
>JBJERB010000039.1:14569-19326 GCA_051882055.1 Oscillospiraceae bacterium | reverse complement strand
CGCCCGTTAAAATCATATATTAATATTAAACCTACAGAAATCTTTTTAATTATTCTTTCCTTTTGCCAAAATACATGCGGCAGGTTCAAACTCGCCTACCATCAGAGGTTGTCTTCTCAGTCTGAAGCTTTTCGGCTTTTCATCTATTTTGGCTTCAAAGATTATTTTTACGGTTAATCCCTGTCCCTCTTTTTTATCCAAGCTCATTTCTCCGCCAAAATGAGCCGCAAACTTATTTGCCAGAGCAAGTCCCAGAGATTCCCCCTGTCCGAATTTATCAAGTCCGGAAAACGGCTCCATTGCCCTTTTCATTTTTTCACAGTCGGCATTTTCTCCGTTATCCCAAACCTCTATACATATTTTATCTGCATCCTTATAAGCTTTCAGCCCCTGCTGTTTATCCTCACGGTTATTATACATATATCCGTTTACAAGCAAATTCAGCACTGCCGTCATCATACAGTCGCTGTTCATAACCTTAAACAAGCCCGGCTGAATATCACAAGAGAAATCACATTTTTCATCAGGATAAGCCTTTCTGAACGCTTCTGCGGTATCTTCAAGGCACTGAGAGACGTTTAACAATTCAGTGAAAACAGTTCCGTTATAATACTTTGCAAGCTCACTATAGTTTACCGTAGATGAAAGCAGCTTGACCACCTGTGATTTTGCCTTATGAAAGAACTCCGGCGGAATGACCTCTCCCGCAGAATAATATTCATCAAGAATATTTATTAAAGGCATCAATGCCATACGCTCATTACCGCTCATATTACGTTTATACTTATAATGGACGGAACGGTCATACAGCGTTTCAATTTCTTCCGGATCAAAAAATAAAATAATATAACCGACAGGTTTATCTTCTTCTTTTACGGGAACAATTTTAACAGTATATCTATCGGTATATCGCAAAACCACAGTTTTTAATATAGGAAGCCGTGGAGGCTTTTCAAAGCAATCGCCGAAATCGTTCAACGAAACAAAGTCGGGGAGGTCGCTGCTGTTTTTCCACAAAACAGACAGTTTATCATCGGCAATCAATATTTTTTCATCTGTATTTTCATACAATTCTTTAATCGAATCCAAAGAAGTCATAAATACCTCCCCCTTTCCTGTATTCTCTTAAAACATTATAACTAATTTACACCCATAAGTCAAGAAAACATCACCGGATTTATACACATTTCGACACTTAGCTTTATTCTACAGGACGAGACAGTCTTATGGACTTACGGCGAAAATTTTGTTTCAGGATTTTGCCTGCTTCCCAAAGGCTATTGAAAACAAGAACCGACAACCCTGTCAATACGATAATTTCATTCATACATATCGTTCCTTTCAATAAATTTCAGCGGCATATTTGCCTCTATTCATAATATACAAGGCTAATTGTACAAAAGTCTGTACAGACGCATGATTCCGCCCTCATACAAGTACGATTTTTTGTACTGAAAACACATAATAATTTTTAAGATTAGTAATTCACTTATAGGTTTTGCATTATATATTATGAAAAATGTCTATAACAGACCTAAAAAACAGGATTTGTTAGTATAAAATCATGATTTTTTGCAAGAAAAGCAAAAACGACTTGCAAAATTCTTTTAAAAGGTATACAATAATTATTATGCAATGATTATCAGAAATATATTCTTAATATAAATTCCGGAGGTATATAATTTATGAAGTTATCTGAAATGAGCAAGGAACAGTTAATTGAATTTAAAAACGAAGTTCAGTCAGAATACGACGATTTTAAAAGCAAGGGGCTTAGCCTTAACATGGCGAGAGGAAAGCCGTCATCCGCACAGCTTGACCTTGCAATGAAAATGCTTGCCGCAGTAAACAGCTATGACGCCGATTACAAGGCTTCCGACGGAACCGACTGCCGTAACTACGGAGGTCTGGACGGAATTATCGACGCTAAAAGATTATTTGCTCAGATGCTGAACGTTTCAACAGACGAAATTATTGTCTGCGGAAATTCCAGTCTTAATATTATGTATGACACCATTGCCAAATGCATTATTTTCGGCGTAGACGGAAAGCAAAAGCCATGGAAAGACTACAAGAAAATCAAGTGGCTTTGCCCTGCTCCCGGATATGACAGACATTTTGCTATCTGCGAAAGCTTTGGAATCGAAATGATCACCATTCCCCTCAAAGAAGACGGTCCTGACATGGATATGATTGAAAAGCTTATTGCCGAGGACGACACAATCAAAGGCGTATGGTGCGTTCCCATGTATTCAAATCCCACGGGAATCACTTATTCCGATGAGGTAGTCAAGAGATTTGCAAATCTATCTCCTGCGGCAAAGGATTTCAGAATATTCTGGGACAATGCTTATTGCATTCATCATCTTACAGACACTCCCGACAAGCTGCTCAATCTTCTTGAAGAAGCCAAGAAAAACGGCAAGGAAGACATGGTTTACATGTTTGCTTCTACATCAAAAATCACCTTTGCCGGCGGCGGTATTGCAGTAATGGCGGCTTCCAAAAAGAACGTTGATTATATCAAATCCCTTATGACTGTACAGACTATCGGTTTTGACAAAATAAATCAGTTAAGACACGCAAAGTTTTTCGGCGACTACAACGGCCTTATGAAGCAAATGGAAAAGCACAAGGAAATTTTACAGCCGAAATTTAAGCTTGTTCTCGATGTCCTTGACAAGGAAATTACACCTTTAGGCATCGGAAGCTGGCACAAGCCCCACGGAGGCTATTTTGTAAGCTTTGACACCATAGACGGCTGTGCAAAAAGAGTATGTCAATTATGCAAGGAAGCCGGAGTTGTCCTGACCGACGCAGGAGCAACTTTCCCATACGGCAAAGATCCTCATGACAGCAACATAAGAATTGCTCCGAGCTTCCCTCCGTTAGAAGAATTGGAAGCAGCAATGAAGCTATTTGTTATAGCGGTCAAGCTGGCTTCAGCGGAAAAAATGCTGGAAAACAAATAATTAAAATATCAATTATAAAGAAAAGGCAGGATAGCCTACGAGCTATCCTGCCTCATTTATAAAAATGCATGAAACAAAAGAATTAGATTCGCATTAGGATCGAACAATGCGAATTTGTTGTGTCATCTTATTAATCCCCAAAAAAACAGATTCCATGCAATTTCATACAACAATAAATTTACACATTTTTGAAACTTGAAATAAATTTTAACAAGTTACTTTTAACATTATATACTATTAAAAAAGAAAAGTCAACTTGTTTAAAGAAAATTTACAATTATTAATATTAAGTTTATTTTTATTTTTTTACATATTGTAAAGAACCGCTTTTCGTGTTATACTAATATTGATATTTATTTCATGAAAGGATTTTTTTATGATACGATTTAAAAACGGCAAGGTCCTGACTATGACCGATGGCATCAACATACAGAACACAGAAGTATGGACTGACGAGGACAAAATTATTTTTGTCGGCATCCCCGAAAACAAGGCTTTGAAGGAAACTCGATTTGAACGTGAAATTGATCTTGAGGGAAATCTTCTTATGCCTTCTTTTAAAAATGCTCACACTCATTCGGCAATGACCTTTCTGCGTTCATTTGCAGACGACATGCCATTGCAGGACTGGCTTTTCAAACAAGTATTCCCCATGGAAGCAAAGCTCAAAGGCGAGGACATTTACTGGCTTTCAAAGCTGGCGATTTTAGAATATCTCACCGGCGGTATTACCGCAAATTTTGATATGTATTTTGAGCATGAGGACTATATAAAGGCAAACACAGAAAGCGGATTTCGCACAGTTTTATGCGGTTCGGTAAGCGGAGACGTTACAAACGCCCGCCGTCTTGAGGAATATTACAACAAATACAACGGCACCGATCCCCTTATATCCTACCGACTTGGTTTTCATGCCGAATACACTGCCGACTACGAGCTTATGGCTGCTATCGGTGAGTTGGCGGAAAAATACAAAGCTCCCGTTTCGGTTCACAACTCAGAAACCGAAAAGGAAGTAAGAGAATGCATTGAAAAATACGGCAAAACCCCTACGGAGCTTTTTGAATCTTTAGGCATTTACAATTACGGCGGTGCAGGTTTTCACTGTGTTTACTTTACCGAAAATGACATGGACATTTTTAAAAAGCACAATGTTTATGCGGTTACCTGTCCCGGTTCAAACGTAAAGCTGGCAAGCGGAATAGCTCCTCTTTGCAGAATGTCTGAAAAGGGAATTAATCTTGCATTAGGTACAGACGGTCCTGCCAGCAACAACTGTCTTGACATGTTCAGGGAAATGTTTCTTATGACGGGGCTTCAGAAAATCGCTCAAAAAGATGCTTCCGCTTTTTCTGCGGACAAAGTACTTTATGCTGCGACAGTCGGTTCGGCAAAGGCAATGGGTCTTGACAACTGTGCTGATGTTTCTGTTGGAAGTCAGGCGGATCTTATAGTTATAGACCTTAATCAGCCCAACATGCAGCCCCTTAACAACATATGCAAAAATATTGTATACAGCGGTTCAAAGCAGAATGTCACATTAACCATGTGTGCCGGAAAGATACTTTACGAAAAGGGACGCTTTAACATCGGCGAACAGCCGGAGCGGATATATGCAAGAGCCAACGAGATAATAAACGCATACAAATGACAAAACGCTGACAGGGTTTAAATAATGATAATTCAATCTACAAGTTTTTATCAGAAAGGAATGACGTGAAAAATGAAAAGCGATATAGAGCTTAAACTCAAAGAGCTTACTCATGAAATTCTTGACGACTACGG
>JBJERB010000039.1:0-14469 GCA_051882055.1 Oscillospiraceae bacterium | reverse complement strand
CGGTTGAAGCGGACAGCTTTGACAAAGACGAAAGCTGGTTCTACATCATATAGTCTTAGCCCGGACGGGGCAATTCACGATATCGGTTTGTGATGATTCAAAGCATTGACCCCGCTGTGCTATGTAGGGGACGGCGTCCTCGACGTCCCGTTAATTAAATCATATATAAGTCCTCGACATCCCGTCAGATGTCAATAATTTATATTGTAGGGGCGACCTGTGGTCGCCCGTTTTTGAGCTATCAGATGTTAGATGTTAGAGGTTAGATGTTAGAAGCTGTAGGGTCACGGCGTGCCGTGACCGTTAATCCCCCTAAAATAATTAATACAAAAGTTAAAGAGTAGTTCTATAAAAAACTCCCCTTTCGTCGGATAATTCGGTATAATTAAAGCATACCAAAAGTCCGACAAAAGGGGAGTATTGCATTTTTACAACCCATTTAATTATTTTCAAGCTCAGAAATCAAATCAATTCTTCTCTGATGCCTTTCTTCATTAGAATACGGCGTGTCCACAAAAGCGTCCACCAAGTCAAGAGCCGTACCCTCTCCCACAACTCTTGCTCCGAAGCAAAGTACATTTGCATTATTATGTTCCCTTGTGAGCCTTGCGGAAAACTGTTCCGAACAGCAAGCCGCACGGATTCCTTTTATCTTATTTGCGGCTATGGACATTCCCACACCTGTACCGCATATAAGTATGCCAAGGTCGCAGTCACCGCCTGCCACTTTCTCGCACACTGCCTTAGCCGCATTGGGATAATCGCATTTTTCTCCCACTGCACAGCCCATATCCACACATTCAATGCCTTTTGATTTTAAATGCTCTATTACCGCAAGCTTCAGTTCCGGTGCGGCATGATCGTTACCTATTGCTATTCTCATTATAAAAGCCTCCGTAATTTTTATACTAAAAATTAATACTCATATCTATCAATTATTATCGTCCCTATGAGCTTTATCTTTCTCCGCTTTTGTTGCCTGAAGATATGCAACCTCCAGTTTTTCGGGAGAGGTTATATATTCAGGATTACCCTCTGCCGCCATACAAAGGGACGACGCTCTTTGCAGCCTATCAGCCATATTTGCACATATTACATTTCTATTATCCGCAAAATACTTATCTTTAACCGAAGCTGAATAATCTCCCACCAGCATGATTTTTTCCGTCAGATCAAGATTTCCGAAAAATTCTTTTTCACTGCAAACCCTGTCGGGCGAAAGCCTTGTTATAGTATTTCCGTCCGATTCAAATTCTCCTGCATAAACAATTTCGGGACGAGCCTTCATAACGGCAACGATTTTTCCGCAGAAGCAAACGCAGTTATACGCTAAGGATTCAAGGGTTGAAATCCCCGCACATTTTATTTTGGGAGTGCCAAGGCAAATGCCCTTGACTGCTGCAATTCCTATTCTGAGTCCGGTATAAGATCCCGGACCGTGGGCAACGGCGATACAGTCGATATCATCGAAGGTTACTCCGCTTTCAGACATTACTTCTTTAACCATGGGCAATATAATCTGAGAGTGAGTAAGCTTTGTATACAATATTTTTTCGCAAACAAGCTTTTCTCCGTCGGTTATAGCAACGGAAGCTACTTTACCCGATGTATCAATTCCCAATATCCGCAAAACGCTCATCTCCGTCTATTGTTATTTTTCTTGTATCCTCATCTATTCTCTCAATATGGATCTTTATGACATTCTCGGGAAGCTCTGACCTGATATTCTCCGACCATTCCACTGCCAGCACGCTGTCGGAATCCATATAATCATAAAATCCCGTAGTTTCCAGATCCTCAGGGGAAGTGATCCGATACATATCGAAATGATACAGCGTAAGATTATTGCCCGGATATTCATTTACAAGGGAAAAAGTGGGCGACGTTACCTCGTCCCCCAATCCAAGTCCCATGGACAAACCTCGGGTTATGGTGGTTTTTCCTGCTCCGAGACCTCCGCTGTATGCCACACAGTCGCCGCCCCGAAGCCGTGAACCTATTTTTTTACCCAGTTCTATGGTTTCTTCCGGTGATTTAGTTATAACCACAGCTGTCAAGCCCTCACATCCTTTAAACTCATGTTATGTCATAATAGTAGTTAAGCAGCAGGTCAACCATTCGTCCGTAAGATTTTTTACCGTCCTCGACTCCGTTTAATTTAAGGGACGTTTCCATGGCTTTATCGGATATCTTTGCCACAGTCTCACTGGAAACAAGACCCGAATCGTCCTCCTGTACCTTCTGCCAGTAATCAATATTTCCCACATAATCCGTGGCAACTTCTGAAGACACCATCTTACCCAGCTTTTCCTTTACCTCATCGCCGGAGTATTCCTCAACTTTATTTATAACATATTTCAATGCGTTCATATAACCGCTGTACTGATACTCGATGTTATCCGACCGTGTACAAGCGAGAAATGCAATAAAGTTTGCTTCATCCTCAAGAATAAAGCCTTTTGTATGTGCAAGCTCATGACATACCGTATCGGGAAGATTGGAGGGATACATAAGCCTGTTATAATTAGCCTCCATTGAAAACGGAAAATATATACCCATAAGATACTGCCTGCTCATGAAATACGAGTTTTTCACAGGCTTCGGATCAACATAATAACCTTTAAGTCTGGGAAATTCTTCTCCCAGATTTCTCATTGCCTCTTTTGCGGTTTCATCAAGATCTGCGGTAAGTACAAACTGTCCGTTTTCGTCTCGCTCCACCTGAACGGCAAGCTCGTTTGCTCTGACGATCAACTCCTCGCAAAGCTGTTCAAGCTGTGCCGTGGTATGCTCCTGCTGTGGAATATCATAAAGCTTCGCAAAAGTCGAACAATGGTAAAGAATAAAGCAATTCAGCGTTTCAGTAACGGCTATAAATGCAATTATCCAGAGGTATGTAAGTCCGTAGGTTTTCAAAACCTTTTTACGCTTACCCTTTTTCTTTACAAGCAAAACCACAAGCAGAATCAGTGACAGCGGTATTCCGATTACGGCGGTCAAGATCATTATTTCTCCCACCGAAACATTAGTAAGCGAGGTCAGTCTGCCCAATGAATTTTCCCACAAAGGGAACACTTTCTCTGCATACCAATCGCAGAATCCCTTTGACAGCCATGCCACTGCATTTAATATTATACACACCGAAAAAACGGCTATAAGAATTTTAGTTGATATTTTCAGTTTTTTTCTTTTTTTCATTTCTATCCCTTGTGCCGTGAATTCTCAACCTTATGCATTAATTCGTTGCGAAGCAGAAGTATGTTATGTCAGAACAGTCCTGTAATATTTCCTTCGTTGTCGCAGTCAATTTTTTCGGCAGCGGGAACTCTCGGAAGTCCCGGCATTGTCATTATGCTTCCCGTATAAACTACCACAAAGCCTGCTCCCGCAGAAAGCCTTACATCACTGACGGTGATCTTAAAGTTTTCGGGCTTGCCCAGCTTTGAAGGATCGTCGGAGAGGGAATACTGAGTCTTTGCAACGCATACAGGTATATTTCCGAAGCCCAGCCCCTCGATTTCCTTAATTGCTTTTTCAGCCTGAGCGGTATATGTAACGCCGTCAGCTCTGTAAATCTCCTTAGCGATAATACTTAGCTTTTCTTTTATCGGCAGTTTTTCGTCATAAAGAGGTTTGAAATTGCTTTCCTTATTTTCAATGGTACTGCAAACCTTATTTGCCAGATCGATTCCGCCTTCGCCGCCCTTTGCGAATATTTCCGCAAGAGAAACCTCCACTCCAAGCTCACGGCAGGTTTCCTCCACAACAGCGATCTCAGCGTCTGTATCGGTATGGAATCTGTTAATCGCAACAACTACCGGCACGCCGAATTTATGCATATTTTCCACATGGGTCCTCAGGTTCACGATACCCTTTTTCAAAGCCTCCACATTTTCTTCAGTAAGCTCTGTTTTCGGAACTCCGCCGTTATATTTCAATGCTCTTATTGTAGCTACAAGAACTACACAGCTTGGTTTAAGTCCTGCAAAACGGCATTTAATATCAAAGAACTTTTCTGCTCCCAGGTCAGAACCGAAGCCTGCTTCGGTAATACAGTAATCTGCAAGTTTAAGACCCAGCTTTGTTGCTCTTACCGAGTTACAGCCGTGAGCAATATTTGCAAAAGGACCTCCGTGCATAATAGCAGGAGTATTCTCAAGGGTCTGAACAAGGTTAGGTTTAAGAGCGTCCTTGAGCAGAGCGGTCATAGCTCCGCATGCACCAATATCCTTTGCATAAACGGGTTTATTGTCATAAGTATATGCTACGAGAATTCTTTCAAGCCGTGCTTTAAGATCCGCAAGGTCGGATGCAAGACAAAGAATTGCCATGATCTCCGAAGCAACGGTTATCTGGAAGCCGTCCTGACGGGGAATACCGTTCACCTTACTTCCAAGACCAACCACAATATCACGCAAAGCCCTGTCGTTCATATCAAGGCATCTCTTAAACAGGATTCTTCTCTGGTCAATATTCAGAGGATTTCCCTGATGCATGGAATTGTCTATCATAGCACAAAGCAGATTATTAGCCGCAGTAATAGCGTGCATATCCCCTGTAAAGTGAAGATTTATATCCTCCATAGGTACGACCTGTGCATATCCGCCGCCTGCCGCACCGCCTTTTATTCCGAAAACGGGTCCCAGGGACGGTTCACGCAGAGCAAGGATCGCATTTCTTCCCGATTTAGCCATAGATTCCGCAAGCCCGACGGAAATTGTAGTTTTACCCTCTCCTGCGGGAGTGGGGTTAATAGCCGTAACGAGAATAAGTTTTCCGTCCGGTTTATCTTTAAGCTTTGTAAAAAGCTGTTCCGAAAGCTTAGCCTTATAGTGTCCGTAAGGCTCCAGATAATCTTCCGACACACCTAAATCCGCAGCTATTTCCGTGATTTTTTTCATTTTAGCATTTTGAGCTATTTCAATATCCGTCAGCATAAAAACAGTCCTTTCAAGCATAATATTTACGTCCAAAATTAATATTACAAAACAATTATAACACATATACTTATTAATTTCCAGTACTTTTTTATCATTTCAAAAATTTTTCAGCATTAAGACAATACCCCACAATTAGCGGCTGTTGCCTTAAGCCTTTACCGCTTAAACCTCCATAATATAAAACGGATAAAAAGAAAAAAGACAGTCCCGATGACTGCCTTCTGTCCTGTGTAAAAATTTTGGAGAGGATGAAATGAGCTAAGAGTCATATATCTTAGTTAAATTTCATTCTTTTCTTTCTTTTTGTTCTACAATAATCAGTATAAAACTATTGAAAAACAAAGTCAACTACAATAATATTACATTTAGATACAATTCCGTAACAGAGCCGCCGGACTTGTAACGATTTTGAAATATTTGGATTATTCCACGCCGTACTTTTCACGGTATGCAAGCATTGCGTCAAGATATTCCTTACCCTCCACAATACCGTTTTTAATTGCGTCAATAATATCGTTAATGGTAACTATCGAATATACCTTTACACCGAATTCTTTATATACCTCCTGAACAGCGGAATCGTTGGTGTTAAGCCCCTTTTCCATTCTGTCCACGGTGATAACCATGCCGGTAACGTTCACATCTGCGGCAGATTTCAGCTTAGGCAGGGATTCTCTCATGGCTTTTCCCGAAGTCATAACATCGTCGATAATAACCACCTTTTCGCCGTCAACAAGCTTTTTGCCCACGAACATACCGCCCTCGCCGTGATCCTTGGCTTCCTTTCTGTCAAAGCAATATGAAACGTCTATACCGAATTTATTATAAAGTGCCACCGTTGCCGAAACCGCAAGAGGAATACCTTTATAAGCAGGTCCGAACAGGGTTTCAACATCAATATTATTATCCTTGATACACTCTGCATAAAAACCGCCCAGCTTTGCAAGCTGTGCTCCTGTTTTATAATTTCCCGCATTTATAAAATACGGAGCTATTCTTCCGCTCTTCAGAGTAAATTCTCCGAAAGTAAGCACTCCGCTGTCAACCATAAATTTCACAAATTCTTCTTTGTAAGTCATAAAAAGCAGTCCTTTCCCTTTAATTAAATACAGTATATCACATTTAAAATCTGTTTGTCAATCAGACCTCAAGCATTTCATAACGGTCGAAATAAAAATCCGCTTCTTTTTTCATGCTGTCCCAGTCGGCTATGTAATGCCCGTCAAGGCACGCTACGGCAAAAAAGTCTCCTGCCTTAGCTCCTCTTATTCCCTCGATTATATCCTCAAAAACGGCACAATCATGGGGTTTAAGTCCCAGCCCCTCACAGGCGAATTCATATACATCGGGAAATCCCTTGCCCCGTTTTACCTGCTCCGTAGACGCAAAGAAATCAAAGTATTCATATATTCCGTTGTTTTTCAGCACAGCTTCATACAGGGACTTTGCGGAAGCTGTGGCGAGAGCGATTTTTATATTCTTATCTTTCAGCTTCTTCAAAAATTTATCCGCTCCGCCTTTAATCAGTATATTATGAGAATACTCATCAATAGCCATTTGATGCCACTCGGCTATCATATCTTCTGTTTTTTCATTAAGCCCGAAAAAATCATTTGTATATTCAGCCGCCTGGCGGAAATTCATTGTTGAAACCGATTTGAAATACCCCTCCGGGACATCAAAGCCACGTTTAGAGAGAAACTTAATATCAATATCCTCCCACACATGACCGGAATCAACAAGCGTTCCGTCAAGGTCAAAAATCACTCCCTTAAACCGAGAAAATTTCATAAAATTTATCCTTTCGTCAATAAAATCCCGACTTGTCTGTTTTAAAGCCTTCGCCGAAAATCTCTCCTGCGTTGGTCACCAGCATAAAAGCCCTGTCATCTATATCAAGCACTGCCTTTTTTACCACAGGCAAAAGCGGTTTTCTCATTGCACAAAGAAGAATCCGCTTGTCCTTTCCCTCATATCCCGAGACGCCTTTCAGCACTGTACAACCCACGTTTACACGTCTGATAAGGCATCTGAGAATCTCATCGCTTTTATTGCTGATAACAAAAACCATTCTTGCCGAATCTGCACCGTACATAACGCCGTCAAGCACCTTTGAAAACACAGTGATAGCCAGTATGGAATAAAGGGCATTATCCGCATTTCTGAAAACAAAGCCCGAAGCAAGTGCTATTGCTCCGTCCAGCATCAGCAGGAGTGTACTCATTTTAAGATAAGGGTATCTAAGCTTAAGCAATCGGGTAACTATATCTGTTCCGCCGGTAGTGGAACCCGCCCTGAAAACAATGGCACAGCCCAGTCCAAGCATAGCTCCTCCCGCCAAAGAGGCAAGAAGCATATTTTCGGTAACAGGAGGAAAGAACACACATATATCTGCCGTAACGCCTGAGATAACAATAGCGGCAACAGTTGAAAAAAGGAACCTCCAGCCCCATTTCAGAATAGAAATTATAAGCAAAGGCAGATTTATAAACATAGTAAGGCTTCCCACACCTATGGGTATCACCGTTCCCAGCATTACCGCCACTCCGCTTACTCCTCCGGGGGCTATTCCGTTAGGAACGAAAAACAAGCCTAAAGCAAGACCGTACAGCACCGAGCCGACGCACACCGCCAAAAACCGCCGTGCCGGCGTTTTGCCCAGCATTTCATCAAGTCGCAAAAAATCATCTCCGAATACTATTTTCAGATATATTTTCTGCGAAAATATGCAAAATATTCTGTTTCCCCGGTTACAAAAACTCGTCCAGAAGCCCTGCCGCCAATCCTACCAGCTCAACGCAGGGACGTTTTTTATAATACTCCGCCGTTCTTTCCGCAGGCTTGGGTCTGCTTGTTCCCGTAAGTCCCAACAATTCACGACATATTATGGAGTTAAATCCGTTCTCCTCCTTAAACCTTGCCGCAAATTTCTGTACGATCTCATACACATCCTTTTTCTTTTGCATATCCGTTGAATCGGCAGTGCCGTATTTTAATCCCAGCACCATAAAAGCACCTGTGCAGGTACCGCATACTTCCCTCATTCTGCCCATTCCTCCGCCGAATGTCTGCGACATTCTCATCGCCGTATCGAAATCAAGTCCCAGTTCTTCACACCAAGCACCCAGAACCGCCTGAGCGCAATTATATCCTTTTTTAAACAGGTTTTTTGCCTTTTCGGCTTTTTCCTTATTCATGGCAGTTTATCCTCCTTTTATTTAACAATAAGTTTAACATATTTACACAAAAAAGTCCACAAATTAAACTATAATATATGTAAATTATTTTTATAGTCTTGACAAAAGCATACTGATATGGTATACTTTATGTGCAGACTTTTAAAATCTGCATATAATCTAAGAACTAAAAATAATAATAAAAATTAAAAAGGAGGACAAAAATATGTCAAAATTCGTATGTTCTGTTTGCGGTTATATTTATGAAGGAGAGACTGCTCCTGAATTCTGCCCACAGTGTAAAGCTCCGGCTTCAAAATTCACAAAGATGGAAGAGACAGCTGAGATCGTATGGGCTGACGAGCATAAAGTAGGCGTTGCACAGGGTCTTGATGAAGAAGTTGTTGCAGGTCTTAAAGAAAACTTCAACGGTGAATGTTCAGAGGTTGGTATGTATCTTGCAATGTCAAGAGTTGCATACAGAGAAGGCTATCCTGAAGTTGGTCTTTATTATGAGAAAGCAGCTATGGAAGAGGCTGAGCATGCAGCTAAGTTTGCAGAGCTTCTGGGTGAAGTTGTTACACCTTCAACAAAGAAGAATCTTGAACTGAGATACATGGCAGAAAACGGTGCTTGCGAAGGCAAACTCAAGCTGGCAAAGAGAGCTAAAGAGCTTGGTTATGACGCTGTTCACGACACAGTTCACGAGATGGCTAAGGACGAAGCAAGACACGGATGTGGCTTCAAGGGTCTTTATGACAGATACTTTGGCTAATCGGATAATTTGATATTTGCTAAAGTTCGGCGGTAGAATAACTACCGCCGATTTTTTGCTGAAAAAACACCTTTTCGGATATTGACAACTTTACGCAAAGGTGTTATAATATAATTCGTGATTTTCGAGGTGTAGCTCAGTTTGGTAGAGCACTACGTTCGGGACGTAGGGGCCGTGGGTTCAAGTCCCGTCACCTCGACCATGAAAAAGCATAATGAGCCGAGGGAATCGAGGCTTGTTATGCTTTTTTATTATCGGTCGTAACGCAGACTTGAAGCCTGTTCAACTGTCCCGTCACCTCATAAACTAAAAATGCACTTCAGAAGTCAGAGCTTTTGAAGTGCATCGTTTTTGTAACTGATTATATGTTATTTTGTTCCGAAAATTCTGTCTCCTGCGTCTCCCAGACCCGGAACAATGTATGCGTTCTCGTTCAGACATTCGTCCAGATAGCCTACATAAATATCAATGTCGGGATGAGCCTTTTGCAGAGCTTCAAGTCCTTCCGGTGCTGCAATTACACACATGAATTTTATGCTTTTGCAGCCTCTTGCTTTGAGAAAATCAACTGCTTGAATTGCCGAACCTCCTGTGGCAAGCATAGGATCAGGCACAATAACCAGTCGTTTATCAATGCTGTCGGGAAGCTTGCAGTAGTATTCATGAGGCTCATGAGTTACCTCGTCACGGTATAGACCGATATGTCCCACCTTTGCGGAAGGAACAAGTGCAAGAATTCCGTTGACCATGCCCAGTCCTGCTCTGAGAATAGGTACTATGGCAAGTTTTCTTCCGGAAAGCTTTGGTACAGTAGCCGTAGTAATCGGCGTTTTTACTTCTACATTTTCCGTGGGCAGATCACGCAGTGCCTCATAACCCATAAGCATTGCGATCTCTTCAACTAGTACTCTGAAATCCTTTGTTCCGGTTTTTTCATCTCTGAGCAAAGAAATCTTGTGCTTAATCAGCGGATGTTCAATAATCATTACATTTCCCATAACAATATCTTCTTTCTGGTTTAATTATCGCTTTCTTCCGTATCCGGTTTGTTGGGAAGAACCAAATTTGCAATTACTCCTACTAAAACAGCTACGAACAATCCTGAAATATTAATTACCTGAGAACCTACAGGAATTCTGATACCGCCGATTGTGTTGATTCCAAGACCGGTAGTAAGGATAACTCCCACGATAATCAGATTTCTTGAGTTTGTGAAATCAAGCTTTGCTTCGGCAAGAGTTCTGATACCTACTGCTGCAATCATACCGAACAGCATAATTTCAACTCCGCCCTTAACGGCACACGGAATTGTCTGCAGAACAGCTCCGAATTTTCCGAAGAAAGCAAGAATTATTGCAAAGCATGCCGTTATTCTCAGCAGAAGCGGATTATAATTCTTTGTTGTAGCAAGTACGCCTGTGTTTTCGGAATAAGTAGTATTTGCAGGGCCACCTATAAGACCGGCAAAAATCGTTGCGATACCGTCACCCATCAGGGTTCTGTGCAAACCGGGATCCTTAAGAAAATCTTTTCCTACAACAGTAGAATTGGTTGTGATATCTCCGATGTGTTCCATAAATGTAACAAGAGCAATAGGAGCTATGGAAAGTATGGTGGTCAAATCAAATTGAGGCAGTGTCATAAACTGCACGCCGTTGCCGTCAACGGATTTAAAAGGAATATTAAACCACTCAGCGTTTCTGATAGCGTCAAAATTCATGTAGCTCCAGTCCAGTACTCCGCAAGCACAAAGTATAATGCAAAGAACATAACCGGAAGCAAGTCCGATGAGAATCGGTACAAGCTTAAAGAATCCCTTTGCAAAGATTGAACAGATGATAACCACTGCAAGGGTGAAAAATGCTATACCGAAGTTAAGTGCATATTCGCTTTTCATAATAGTATCTGCAGGAAGAACGCCGTTAAAACCACAGTCGGTAATTGCCGTAGAAGAGAGCTGAATACCGATTACAACGATAACGGGACCTGTTACTACCGGCGGAAAAACTCTTTTAATGTTATCCGAACCTACAAGATAAGCGATCAGTGCAAAAATCAGATATACACAGCCGGCAATAATTATACCGCCCTGAACCTTTGGCAGTCGGTTCAAGTCGATTGTTCCGTCTGCAGCATAAATTGAAATTGCTCCTAAGAATGCGAATGACGAACCCAAAAATACAGGTACCTGACCCTTTGTACACAAATGAAACAGCAATGTTCCGATACCGGCGGAAAGCAAAGCTGTTGACGGGTTAAGTCCTGTGATGAGCGGTACCAGCACAGTTGCACCGAACATTGCGAAAAGGTGCTGAATACTCAACAAATAATCTCTGGGTTTCAGTTGTTTAAGTGATGACATAAAACACTCCCCTTTTTAATTATTACACTTATTCTAACATATTTCTAATAATTTTTCAATGGTTTTTTATATATTTTTAATAAAACAGGCAAAAAAAATACAGACCAACGGTGGTCTGTAAAAACAAAACAAAATATGTGTAGAACAAAAGAAAGGAGACAACAAAACGGATGTTAAATCAAACAAAATGTTCACTATATTTAACACCATACCTATTATAGACCATTTTATCATTTTCGTCAAGAAATTCTTTTATAAGACAGCAGTTTAAAGTGATTTTTCGGCATTTTCACCAATAATCCGACATAAATTTTGGGCAGGTTCACTTGAACTTATTGGCATAAAGTATGACCCTTTTCTAAGATTTTCAAATTTCGCAGCTCGATATTAACAAATTGTAAAATTTATATGAGGGTAAATAGCCTGCTTGACTTAATTTTTAAGGTGTGATATAATAATACAGTTGAATGCGCTGCTAGCTCAGCTGGATAGAGTGACTGGCTACGAACCAGTAGGTCAGGGGTTCGAGTCCCTTGCAGCGCGCCAAATACTCCCTAAAGCTTTTTGGCTTTGGGGAGTATTTTAGTGTTGTGATGCGGACCTGAAACCTTATTATCTTTTACATACTTTGAAATTTGCCAAAGGCAAATTTGGACGGTGACAAACAAAACATACCTTTATATCAAACAACAGGTCACCGTTTCCCTTGCAGCGCGCCAATAAAAGTCCAAGGGCATTTTATATGCCTTTGGGCTTTTATTATTGTACATACAGGTAGGGACTCGAACCCGAGAGGGCAATTTCCGTTTAGAAAAGTTGCCTGTGGCAAGTTTTCAGGAAATTGGGTGAAGCGACTTTAGGAGCAAGCCGTTAGCCTGTGAAACAGGCGGCGAGTCCCTTGCAGCGCGCCAAATACTCCCTAAAGCTTTTTTGCTTTGGGGAGTATTTTAGTGTTGTGATGCGGACCTGAAACCTTATTATCTTTTACATACTTTGAAATTTGCCAAAGGCAAATTTGGACGGTAACAAACAAAACATACCTTTATATCAAACAACAGGTCACCGTTTCCCTTGCAGCGTGCCAATAAAAGTCCAAGGGCTTTTATACGCCTTTGGGCTTTTATTATTGTACATACAGGTAGGGACTCGAACCCTGCAATCGTTTTAAAAAAGCATTGTGGATTTTTATGCCGCTATGTCTTTTTTACTATATTTCAGGTAGGCAATCACTATTCCTGCGATAGCAAAGACTGTGCCTATTCCGATTAAGCTCATTTCAAGCTTTGATTCGGAAATAATACTGCTTGCTTCAGCATAGGCGTATGGAGTAATATACTTAAGGAATTCTGCCTGCTCGCTGATATTGCAGATAATATTCATAAAATAAAGTGCAAGTGCAAGCCCCAGACCGATACCCATACTGCCACGTCTGATAAATGCTGATATACCAAAACAAATACAAGCTATCTCAAGCTGCATGATCAGATATGCCACATGAAGAAGAATTAATTCCTTCATTTGAAACTTTTCTCCTATAATTTCAGCTGATACAAGACTAACTGCAACAATAAAAATATTCATCGCAACAACTTGCGTAACTATAGAAAGAAGCTTTTGCGTAATAACTGAAATGCGGCTTAAGGGGTGTGTTAAAAGGAACTCGGCGGTGTGTTCCTTTTCTTCATTTGCAAGAGCGGATATTCCTACCAGTGCCGCAAAAAATCCGCCGCCGATCCCGAGAACATTTCCACACTCGATTCCGTAAAATCCCATAAGCTCTCCGAAACTCAGCTTATCCATTCCGAATGCCGCCGTAAACTGACCCATGTTTGCAAAAACACTGCTGACGCTGTCCATCTCATTTTTCATCTGAGGAAACATCAGTATACATACCAACAGCATAAATGCAATAGCACATGTCCAGATGCTCCAGGACTTTGCCGAATGTTTTAATTCTTTTATGTAAATTGTCATATGTTTTCTCCGCCTTTCTCATAATAATGAATAAAAATTTCATCAAGATCAGGTTCGGTAATTGTCATATCATAAATGGGTAGATTATATGCCTTGTTCAGTAATTGTTTTATATCACCGCTGTAAAGAAAAGTGATATAATCTTCTGCCGGCTCGGCTGATTTTACCGAAAGTCCCTCCGGAATATAGTTTATCCCATGAAGTGTTACACGTTTTGCCCGGGTTTTTGAAAGATTCTCTACGCTGTCAAGTGCAATAAGTCTGCCGTCTTTTATAATTGCCGCACGGGAACAGTTTTTCTGTATATCTGACAGAACATGGGAAGAAAGAAAAATTGTTGCCCCGTCATTATGGCGTTCTTTCAGAATATCAAAAAACTCTTTTTGCATAAGCGGGTCAAGCCCGCTTGTGGGTTCGTCAAGAATACAAAGCTTCGGCTTGTGCTGCATAGCACAAACAACGGATACTTTTTTCCTGTTGCCAAGAGAAAGCTCCTCTACACGCTTATCTGTATCAAGTGCAAGCCTTTCACAAAGCCTTTTCGATTCTTCGGAGCAATCAGCTTTACGCATTTTTGCAGAAAGCGAAATAATATCCTTAACTTTCATTCCGTTATAAAAAGTCGCCTCCGATGGCATGTAGCCTATATCTTTAAGTATTTGTGTTTTCTCACTTACAATATCCTTTCCGAATATTTTTGCTCCGCCCGAAGTTGGATAAATTAATCCAAGAAGCGTGCGGATTGTGGTGGATTTTCCTGCACCGTTAGGACCTATAAAACCGAAAAATTCGCCTTCATTAACAGTCAGGTTCAGGTCGATGATTCCACGGCTTTTTCCGTAGTATTTTGTCAGCCGGTTTGTTTCGATTATTTTCATTGTTATTACCCTTCCTTTCTGATACAGCTTTTCTGCTAAATCAGTTATGCTGATAAAATTTCGTTAGCTTTATATAATTAAATTCGCAAACTATATTGAAGAAATATTAAAATATCCTTGATGACCGCTCTGTTTGATTCCAATTATAACATAATTGACTATTGTTGAAAAGACTTTTTTTAGAATTTTCCTTACTGTATTTCCGGTCTACCGATTTGTCTTTCAAAAGGGAAGCTGTTCATAAGCGGACAAAGCCTTTTTACTTGCAATTTCAAATAACATATGATATAATTAAGTTTAATTAATAACGATGAAAGGAGCAATCGGTTTGGAAGACAATAAAAATAAGTCTCTTGAAGAAATG
>JBJERB010000038.1:12107-14271 GCA_051882055.1 Oscillospiraceae bacterium | reverse complement strand
GCAAAAAGAATTATCCCCTGCCTTGACGTTCGTGACGGTAAAGTTGTAAAAGGCGTAAATTTTCAGGGCATAAAAGAAGTGGGCGACCCGGTGGAGTGTGCATATGAGTATAATTTGCAGGGTGCAGACGAAATTGTGTTTTATGATATAACCGCTTCTCACGAGGGCAGAGGAGTAATGCTGGACGTTGTGAGAGAAACGGCTAAAAAGGTTTTCGTTCCCCTGACAGTGGGCGGAGGAATAAAGACCGTTGATGATATAAGAGATACCCTGAGAGCAGGTGCGGATAAGGTTTCTGTAAATTCTCAGGCAGTGCAGAATCCACAGCTTATAAAAGAGGGAGCGGATATTTTCGGCAGCCAGTGTATGTGCGTAGGTATTGATGCAAAGAAAATTGCAGATAATAAATGGACGGTGTATATCAACGGCGGAAGGATAGATATGGGTATCGATCTTATCGACTGGGTAAAACAGATCGAACAGCTGGGTGCAGGAGAGATATGCCTTAATTCAATCGATACCGACGGCGTAAGAGGCGGATTTGATTTGCCTATGCTTAAAGCGGTTTGCTCTGCGGTAAAAATCCCCGTAATTGCCAGCGGCGGAGCAGGCAAACTATCAGATTTTGCAGAGGCTTTTCTTGAAACCGATTGCTCTGCGGCTTTGGCGGCATCGCTGTTTCACTTTAAAGAGCTGACAGTCAGACAGGTTAAAGAAGACTGTAGGAGCAAGGGTATTATTGTAAGATAATTTCGGAGGTATGTTAATTTGAGCTTTGTAAAAGAAAATGGTTTCGGAATATTACTTTGCTTAGCAATAGCCGTGCCATCATGGTTTTTGGGCAAACTTCTGCCTGTTATCGGCGGACCTGTGTTTGCAATTCTGATAGGAATGATTTTAACCTTAATTATTAAAGATAAAACAAAAATGCAAAACGGAATTACTTTTACATCAAAGAAAATTCTGCAATATGCGGTAATTCTTCTGGGGTTCGGGCTTAATCTTTCAACTATATTGAAAACAGGTAAGCAGTCGCTGCCTGTAATTGTTTCAACTATAGCAACCTCGTTGATAGTGGCTTATATTTTGCATAAAATAATGAAGGTGCCTTCTAAGATTTCCACTCTGGTGGGAGTGGGTTCAAGTATCTGCGGAGGCTCGGCTATCGCCGCAACAGCCCCGGTAATCGATGCCGATGATGAGGAGATCGCACAGTCAATTTCAGTTATATTTTTGTTTAACGTGGTTGCAGCTTTGATTTTTCCCACACTCGGCGGAATGCTGGGATTATCAAATGACGGCTTCGGACTGTTTGCCGGAACGGCGGTAAACGATACCTCCTCCGTTACAGCGGCGGCTACCGCTTGGGACGGTATTCATGGAAGCAATACGCTGGACACCGCAACAATAGTTAAACTTACAAGAACTCTTGCAATTATTCCCATTACTCTGGTTCTCGCATTTATCAGAATCAGAGCAGAAAAGAAAAATGCAAATAATAACGGTTCGGGAAAAAAGATTGATTTTAAAAAGATTTTTCCTATGTTTATAATTTATTTTGTTCTTGCATCGGTAATTACTACTGTGGTAACAAGCGTTTTTGCCGATAATTCGGCAGTGCTTAACGGAGCAAACAGCGTGTTTGGATTTTTGAAAAATCTGAGTAAGTTCTTTATAGTAATGGCAATGGCGGCAATCGGAATGAATACTAATATTGTTAAACTTGTGAAAACAGGCGGAAAGCCAATTTTCATGGGCTTTTGCTGTTGGGTGGCAATAGCCGCAGTCAGCCTTGTAATGCAGAAAGTAATCGGTGTATGGTGATATTATGAATCCTATAAAAATTGATATTAATGATCTGGATAAATATTTTGTAAAAAGCGAGCTTATCCCGGCCGTGGCATTTGACGTAGATACAAAAACAGTGCTGATGCTTGCTTATATGAATAAGGAAAGTCTAAAAAAAACTTTGGAAACAGGCTATACCTGGTATTGGAGCAGGTCAAGGCAGGAGCTTTGGAATAAGGGAGCAACCAGCGGGCATTTGCAGAAAGTTGTGTCAATTTATTCTGATTGTGATAATGATACTTTGCTCGTTAATGTAAAACAGACCGGTGTGGCATGTCATACCGGTTCATATAGCTGTTTCTTTAACGAAATGTAT
>JBJERB010000038.1:0-12007 GCA_051882055.1 Oscillospiraceae bacterium | reverse complement strand
GAAAATGCACGTTCTGTAAAAGGGACGTGCTATATTTGTGCATGAAAATATGCAGGTCTGTCAGGCAAATTCCCGTTGTTGACATAAGTGAGCAAATGTACTATAATTAATATGTATATTGTTGAAACGGAAACGAGGGTATATTAATTTGAACTTTTTTTGCGTTGGATTTTTTATACTGTCTGTGCAGCTTAATCTAAGCTGGGCGGCAAATTACGTTGTGAAGCTTGTGGGACTGCTTTTTATTTTTGGCGGAATATGGGAAATGTCTGATCGCAATACTGATTATAAACAGCTTTATAAGCCGACCGTGATCATATCTGCTTTGACTTTTATATCCGGAGCAGTTTTTTCTGTTATACATTTTGTGGGCGTAAGCGGCAGCACGGTCAATATTCTTGGACTTGCAATAGGTTCGGTAATTACTTTAATTACAATTCTTTTGCAGAAAAAAGCTCTTGATTTGCTGTGTGCCGATACAGAAGCGGTGAATGATGTATCGCTTTTAAAATCGCTGAAAAGTGCATGGCTTAAGATGGTGTATTTCACTCTTGCCGGACTGTTTTTCAATGTTTTTAATATTGTGCCTGTAAGAATAATTGCGGACTATTCCGGAGTGGCAATGGCTGTGTGCAGAATTATAATGTATGTTATGGCATTAACTATGCTGTGGAGATTTAATAAATTAAGAATTGACTATTATAGAACAAATAGATAAATTAAGAGAGGAAAACAAAATGCTTTCAATTATTATTCCCAGTTATAATGAAGAGGGGAATGTGGAAAATACGGCTGATGTTGTATCTGACATTCTTGAGAAGAATAAAATTGATTATGAACTTGTGTTTGTAAACGATGGCTCAAGCGACGGTACATGGGATATTTTGTCCTCTATGGCTAAAAGCCGGGATCATATAGTCGCTGTTAATTTCAGCAGAAATTTCGGAAAGGAAAGTGCAATTTTTGCCGGTCTTGAAGTTGCGAAGGGCGATGCCTGCGTGCTTATGGACTGCGATTTGCAGCATCCGCCTGAGGTTATTGTTGAGATGTACAATATATGGAAAAACAATGACGTGGATATTGTGGAGGGCAGAAAAAAAGACAGAGGAAAAGAGAATCCTTTGTATAAAGGTTTGTCACTTCTTTTTTATAAAATAATAAATAAGGCTTCGGGGCTTGATATGGCGGCAGCTTCGGATTTTAAGCTGATTGACAGAAAAGCTGTGGACGCCCTTAACAGAATGCCTGAAAGACTTACTTTTTTCAGAGCAATGTCAAACTGGGTAGGATTCAAAACAGAAAAGGTATATTTTGAAGTGGCAGAGCGTGCAGAGGGAGAATCCAAATGGTCTGTGAAATCGCTGATAAAATATGCCGTTAATTCCATTACTTCTTTTACAAGTGCACCTTTGCAGCTTATCACCATATTCGGAGTAATTACTTTTATTATATCTATAATTCTGGGATTAGATACTCTTTATAATAAAATCTGGGGCAATTCTGCCGCAGGATTCTCAACGGTTATTATTCTTCAGCTGCTTACAACAAGTATAATAATGTTCAGTCTGGGAATAATCGGTTATTATATTTCAAAAATTTATGAAGAAATAAAAAATCGTCCAAGATATATTATAAGCGAAAAGATAAGTAAAACCGAGGATAATAAGGAGTAATTAATGGAGCAGTCGGTTCAGATAAAAGGAAAATCTGCATTTGCAGGAATCAGAAAATGGCTTTACAGCAAAAGAATATATTTTCTTGTTTTTGCAATTCCGTCGTTAATAATGTATATTGCCTATGCTTTTTTCGGAGTTCATCCTTATGGGGACAACTCCGTTTTGGTGCTGGACTTAAACGGTCAATATGTGTATTATTATGAGGCGTTCCGTGATTTTGTTCATGGGGGAAGCGATTTGTTTTATAACTGGTCAAGAAATATGTCAGGTGAAATGTTTGGCATCTTTGCCTATTATCTTGCCAGCCCCTTCATGCTAATAATCTGTCTTTTGCCGAGAACGATGATGTGCGGTGCAATCGAGCTTTTGCAGATACTTAAAATAGGTACGGCTGCATTGACTTTTACGGTGTTCTTGAGGAAGACGGGAAATCCGAAAAATATTTCTCTTGTAATATTCGGTTCATGCTATGGACTTATGTCGTATATGGTAGTTCAGCTGATGGACCCCATGTGGCTTGACGGATTGATTTATCTTCCGTTAATATGCCTGGGAATACACAGGCTGGTGGATAAGGGTAAGATTCTTACTTTTACCATATCTCTTGCCTTGATGTTTACGGCACATTTTTATATAGGATACATGCTGGGTATTTTTACATTTATGTATTTTGTATATTACTGCTTTACTCAAAAAGGCGGAGTGTTTCCGAAACATTTTCTGAGGGCTGTGTTGAAATTTATACTGGGCACCGTTACGGCATTGATGTGTGCCGCAATAGTTCTCATTCCGGTGTATAATTCTCTTAAACTCGGTAAATTCGAGTTTACAGAGCCGGATTTTTCAATGGCTACCCAATTTGATTTTGCGTCAGTATTGACTAAGCTGTTCCCTATGAGCTATGATTCGGTAAACGTCGAAGGAATGCCCATGATATATTGCGGAACTATTACACTCATGCTGATCCCTCTGTTCTTTTTAAACCGGAAAGTATTTATAAAGAAAAAAGTCGGACTGGGTATATTGGCTTCGCTTCTGCTTATAAGTATGTATATTCGTCCCGTTGATATGATATGGCATGGCTTTCAGATGCCAAACTGGCTGCCTTTCAGATATTCCTTTGCTCTTTCATTTGTTCTTTTGCTTATGGCTTATGAGGCGTTTGAAAACCTGCGGGGGATCAGAGCAAGAGAAATCGGCGGAGCTTTTGTGGGAATAATGCTTTATCTTTTCTGGTGTGAACGGGAAAACTATGGGCATTTTCAGATTTTTGAATCCGGTGTGGACGAAAATGGGGAAAGCTATGCTTTTATACAAGGTATATGGTTTGCGGCTATTGCATTGGCAATTTGTTTTGCACTGCTGTATTTGTTCAGGAAATACGGAAATTCGAAAGTACTGTGCATAGCATCTGCTTTGCTTGTTGGGCTTGAGCTTACTTTAAATACCATGGACACTCTCGATAAAATTGACAAAGAGGTTTGCTACAGCACTTATTCTTCATATGAGCCGTTTATGAGCAACACGAAAGACGCTGTAGAGCAGATGAAACAAGAGGACAGCTCTCCGTTTTACAGAATGGAAGCCACATTTCACAGGACTGTGAACGATCCCATAGGTACGGGATATTACGGGCTTTCTCATTCAAGCTCAACCATGAATTCTCCTGCCTTGACCCTGCTTAAACAGCTGGGATTCGGTTATGCCGGTCACTCTACCAAGTATGAGGGAGCGACTTACATTACTGATTCTCTTTTTGATATAAAATATCTTATGGATAAAGTGGACGATGACGGTGGAAACGAGTTTTCAAACCGTTATCCCGAAGTAAAAAACAAAGGCGAAAATAAAGATACCACTGCTCTTGTCCCTGACGGTTACAAAAAAGTCAAAGATATTCAGGAAGAGGGTTCGCTTTATACTTTCTATGAAAATCCTTATGCGGCAGGACTGGGATTTGCCTGCAATGAAAGCATAAATAATATTTCAATGAATGATCAGAACCCCTTTGAAAATCAGAATATAATATACAATGCCGTCAGTCCCTCTGAGGAAGGTTATATTGATTATTTTACAAGAATCAATCCTTACGGCGAAGAAACCGAAAATGTGGAAACTGCACTGCTTACGGACGGTCACACAAAGTATTCTAAAGCTGATAAATCCATTGACGAATGTCATGTAGATTATCTGGTGGAAATGGACAAGGATTCTTATTTATATATGTATCTTCCTACAAGCTATGAACGAAGCTGCAATATCTGGATTCAGAGCGAGGAGAAGTATAATGAAGGAATGGAAGATATGTCCTATGCAGGTCAGTTCTTTGAAGGGGACAACTATGCTATTATGAACCTGGGCAAATATAATGCAGGGGACAAGCTGAGAGTCAGAATAACAGTTGCAAATGATGATAATGAAGCTTATTGGATTGATACGTTATTCTATTCATTTGATTATGATAGCTTTCAATCCGCCGCAGAACAGTTAAAATCAAAGACATGGAATCTGACCGAGCATGACGGAAATTACGTTGAGGGTACTGTATATGCTCAGTCGGAGGGTGAAGTGTTGTTTACCACGATTCCATATGAAAACGGTTGGGAAATTACGGTGAACGGCAAAAAGGCTGAAATCAATACAGCATTGGGTACGCTTATTACAGTTGGTCTTGAAAAGGGTGAAAATACCGTAACTATGAAATTCAGCCCCGATTATTTTAAGGCAGCTGTTGTAATATCATTGCTTGGAATACTGATATTGGCATGGATTTTTATTTTTGAATATAGAAACGGGAAAATAATAAAAAAGATTGGTTTTAAGGAAGTTAAACAAACTGAATTTGTATCGGATCACGAAAACGATGTTAATTCGGTTTTGTCTGAAAAAGATGATGCGGATAAGGAACAGTAAAGGACAGGTGAATGGTTTGGAAAGCGTTTTACAAGGTAATTCTTCGACAGCAAAAAAGAGATATGTTGTTTTTGATAATTTAAAATTTTTATTGATTATTTTTGTAGTGTTAGGCCATCTATCAGATGAGTGTATTGGTGTTATTAATAATGAAAACAATAATGCTCTTCAATGGTATAAAATAATTTTTCTTTTTGTATATGCTTTTCATATGCCGTTGTTTTTATTTGTATCAGGATTGTTTCAAAATAGAAACGCAGAAAAAATCAACAAGAATTCAATAATTTTTTATGTAATCATGGGATTTTTGCTGAAAATGTTGATTACTGTTTCCAAATTATTATTTAAGCCGGAAGAAACAAGACCTTTCAGTCTTTTGGATCAAAGCGGTGCGTACTGGTTCCTTTTTGTTCTTGCCGGATACAAAGTATTATGCTATTTTATTAAAGATGTCAATCCTGTTCTTATAACGGTGTTTTCTGTTCTTATGGCTTTATTTGTGGGATATGACAGCAATACCGGAGATTGGATGTATCTGTCAAGATTTATTGTATTCTTTCCGTTCTATTACTTTGGTTTCATATTAAAACCCGAACAGGTAATCAATTTTTGCAGCAAGATATATATTCGTATTATTTCGGTAATACTTATAGGCGTATGGCTGTGGTTCTGCATTTTTGACACTGATTTAGTATATCCTTTGAGAGGCTTATTTACAGGAAGAAATTCTTATTCCCGGATAGGAAGTATAGAAAACTGTAATATGTGGCACAGGGCTTTGGCAATGCTTATCAGTATTTTGCTTTGTGCGGCGTTTATCAGTATATGTACTAACAAGAAAATTCCTCACATAACTAAGTTGGGTAAACGAACTTTGCAGGTTTATTTCTGGCATCAGTTTTTCATTTTTGCGTTTGTATATTTAGGATTATATAAACCGTTTATGCATTATTTCCCCAATAGCTGGTGGGTTATAGGCATGTTTATAGGTGTTTTGCTTACATTTATTCTGTCTGCACCAATTTTCGGGAAGCCTATATCGTGGATCGAAAATGCTGTAAAAAATAATAAGCGGTCTGATTAAAACAAACCGCTTATTAATCATTATTTAATTTTTGAGAATATCCCTGCAAGGACAGGAACAGCAAATGAAAAACCTATGGAAATAAGCCATACGGTTAAATCGGGTTTAACCAGCGAAAAAATGCTTCCCAGCAGCGGTATATATATGCATACCAAAAGACATAAAACCGATGTTATGACTGAAAAAATTAAAAACGGATTTGATAGGAAAGACACTGAGAACAGTGTCTTTTCTTCGCTTTTGCATTCAAAAACATGTATAAGTTGGGATACGATAAGTGTAATCAAAGCTCCTGTTCTTGAGGCTTCAAGAGTGCAGCCCATTTTTAAAAGCAGCGTAAAACAGCCTAAGGTGCAAAGTCCGATAAGTATTCCTCTGAGAATAATTCTGCCTAAAAGTCCGTCGCTGAAAAAGCTGTCGGACTCTTTTCTCGGATGCTTTTTCATTACCGACTTATCGCTTGGCTCAAGTCCCAATGCAACTGCCGGAAGTCCGTCTGTGGCAAGGTTTACAAGAAGAATCTGTGCCGGAACAAGTACCATGGGAAGTCCCATCAGTATTCCTCCCAGCATTGTGATAACCTCGCCGATATTACAGGAAATAAGATATCGTACAAATTTTCTTATATTCTGATAAATAGTACGTCCTTCTTCCACTGCGTTTACAAGGGTTGCGAAGTTATCGTCAAGAAGTATAACGTCCGCCGCCTGTTTGGTAACATCGGTTCCCGAAATCCCCATGGATACTCCGATTGAGGCTTCTTTGACTGCAGGGGCGTCGTTTACTCCGTCACCGGTCATTGCACATATTTTGTTTTTGGATTTGAAAGCTTTTATAATTCTTAGCTTGTGAGCAGGGGTAACTCTTGCATAAACTGAAATGTTATCAATCATATCAGCTAACTGTTCATCAGTCATGCGGTCAAGCTCGCTGCCGGTAACCGAAAGCTCTCCGTCGTTAAGAATTCCAACCTGTTTTGCCACTGCACAGGCGGTAAGCTTGTGGTCGCCCGTTATCATGACGGTTTTTATTCCAGCTTTACGGCATTCTTTAACAGCCTGTTTTGCCTCCGGTCTGGGAGGATCGCTTAATCCCATTATACCGAGGAAAGCCGTTTTCCCGTTTATAATCTTTGAAAAGCCCATTACCCTAAGGCCTTGCTCAGCCATACGGTCGTTTTGTTTAAAAACCATACTTTTTTCTGCTGATGTGAGAGGTGTAAATACATCGGGGTCGTCTGTGGTCTTGTATTCGCATTCACCGAGAATGACGTCAATGGCACCTTTTTTGTATGTAATTATTTCACCTGCCGTATTTGAACAGGTTACTGCCATAAACCTTGATTCGCTTTCAAAAGGTATTTCATCTACCCTTTTAAGTTGGAGGTTTTCAACATCTATGCTTCCTTTTGCCGCAGCTGTAAGAATTGCCGCTTCTGTGGGGTCGCCTACTGCACAGTATTTGGATATGTTTCCTTTGCGGTTGCGTAAAATGCTTGGCTCGGGTTTTGTTAATTTTGCGTTATTGCATACCGCTCCGCAGATGAGAAGCTCGCTTAGCGTTGGATTATCCCAAGCCATTATATGGTGTTTTTCTGAAGAAATCAAACCGTTCTCAGCTGTTTTGTATTCCCTTCCACGGTTATCAAGGGTGAAGATATCGGTAACAGTCATTTTATTCATTGTTACCGTTCCGGTTTTATCCGTACAGATTATGGACGCACAGCCCAGGGTTTCCACTGAATGAAGTTTGTGTACGAGAGCGTTTCGTTTCAGCATTTTTCTTACGGCGATTGCAAGAGCTATTGTAACGGTAGCAGGAAGTCCTTCGGGAATTGCGGCTATTGCTATTGTTATTCCTGTCATAAGCATATCAAGCACCGGTTCGCCTCTTATTACCCCGGCAAGAAAAACTATAATACATACGCCTATACAGATAATAGCAAGAGTTTTCCCTAATTCTCCAAGCTTTTTTTGCAAAGGAGTTTGCTGATCGTCAATATTTTCAAGCATCTTTGAAACCTTGCCCATCTGAGTGCGTTCTCCTGTGGTAACTGCCTCAAGTCGGGCTTTTCCTTTTGTAACTACGGTTCCCATATATCCCATATAGGATAAATTAAGGCTCGAAAATTCAACTTCCGTTGTTCTTGATTTCTTTTCTACGGGAACAGCTTCTCCTGTAAGGATTGATTCATCGCAGGTAAGAGATTTGGAGCTTAAAATATATCCGTCGCAGGGGATTCTGTCACCGGCTTCCACTTCAAAAACGTCTCCCGGAACAATTTCAGCGGCAGGAATGGTTATAAGTTGATTGTTTCTGTATACTTTTGCAGTGGGAGCAGCCAGAGCCTCCAGCTTTTCAAGTGTCTTTTCGCAGCGGTATTCCTGTATAAATCCAAGGATAGCATTAATTACGACTATTATCATAATTGGGATTGCGTCGGTATATTCCCCCAGAGCTACTGAAATTACCGTGGCTATAAGCAGGATTATTACCATGATGTCGTGAAATTGTCCGGCAAAAATTTTTAATGCACTGTTTTTCTTTTTGGTACGAAGCCGATTCTCTCCGGTTATCCGCAAAAGTCTTGCCGCTTCTTCCGACGGAAGCCCTATTGTATTTTCTTCGGTTTCAACGGCAGTGGTATGAAGATCTTTTGTAAGCACGTCAAGCATATAGTTTTCTCCTTCCGTTTACACTTTGATGTATGTCTGTTTCTCTGAATACATTCTATTCGCTTGTCTCATAAAAAATACTTGTTACGAGACTTTAATTAATTTCTTGAGATTATGCACCTTAAATAATATGTGTAAATTTATTTGTTTATATTGCATAAATTTAATTAACAAAATGTAAAATACATATGCAAAGTGTTGTAAAAACTATGGCAAGTGGTATAATTATAATAGAACAAATATATAATTTTTATGCTTGTTCTTTATGAGAGAAGGTGAGTTGAAGTGATTAGGCTGAAGGGTAAGGCTGTTTTCGGAGGAATTGCCAAAGGGCGTATTTTGTTTTATAAACGTGATGAAATAATTGTAGGAAAACATCCTGTGGGCAATCCCGAAGCAGAGTTAAAGAAATATGAATATGCAAAGAAAAACGCTTTGGAGGAGCTTCAGGGATTATACGAAAAGGCTTTGGACAACATAGGAAAAGAGGACGCCTGCATTTTTCTTATACAGCAGATGATCATTAATGATATTGACTTCAATTCGTCGGTTGAGAATATTATTTTAAAAGATAAGCTGAATGCAGATTATGCAGTGGTGAGGACGGCAAGAGATTTTGCAAATTCCTTTTGCAAGCTGGATTCAGAATACATAAAAGGGCGTTCTGCGGATTTGAAGGACGTTTCCGACAGGCTCTTAAAGCACATTCTGGATAAATCGGAAAGCGGTTTCAGTATCGAAGAGAAATGTATAATATGTGCTGATGATCTAATGCCTTCGGAAACGGTAGGGCTGGACAAATCCAAAGTTCTTGCCATATGTACCGGTCACGGTTCGGCAACATCTCATACTGCTATTCTGGCAAGGACAATGAACATTCCGGCTGTTGTGGGAATAGGACGGGAGCTTGAAGAAAAATATGACGGCTGCGAAGCTGCACTTGACGGATACGACGGAGTTTTATACATTGAACCGGATCAAAGCACTTTAAAAGCTCTTGACAAAAAAGAGGAAAAAGAGGCGAAAAAGCGTGCTTTGCTGAAACGACTGAAGGGTCGGAAGAGTATTACATTAGATAAAACCGAGGTTAATATTTATGCTAATATAAGCAGTCTTGGTGATGTTGAAAGAGTGATTGATAACGACGGTGAGGGAATAGGTCTTTTCAGAAGTGAATTTCTTTATTTGGAGAACAGCGATCTGCCTGATGAAGAATATCAGTTTTACTATTATCGTAGGGTTGCGGAGCTTATGCACGGCAAGCGTGTAGTGATACGGACTCTTGATGCAGGTGCTGACAAAAAAATTGATTACCTTAATTTGCCGAAAGAACAGAATCCTGCATTGGGAATGAGATCAATAAGGATTTGTCTTGAACGTCCGGAGATATTAAAAACACAGCTAAGGGCAATTTACCGTGCCTCCGCTTACGGGAATATAGCAGTTTTGATTCCCATGATTACCGATATTGACGAAGTAAGACAAATAAAAGAACTGATTGCACAAGTAAAATATGAACTGAGAAATGAACACTTTAAATACGATGAAAATGTGGAACTTGGAGTAATGATTGAAACGCCGGCGGCAGTGATGATCAGCGACATACTTGCAAGGGAAGTGGATTTTTTCAGTATCGGAACTAACGATCTTGAGCAATACACTCTTGCTATTGACAGACAGAATTCAAGCCTGGAGCATTTTTGTAAGCCTCATCATTTAGCTTTGCTGAGAATGATGAAAATTGTATGCGATAATGCACATAAGCAGGGAATCAAGGTGTGTATTTGCGGAGAACTGGGAGGAAATGTATCGCTTACCGAAGTATTTCTCGCCATGGGAGTAGATGAATTTTCGGTAACTCCCGCAAGTGTTCTTCCGTTAAGGCAAAAAATAAGAACCCTCTGTCTGTCTGACAAAGAGAGGATTCTGCATGAACGGAATATAATATAAAAAGTGCTGTACGTTTTTTTGTACAGCACTTTAATTGTTATTTAGTTGAAGACGGCTCTGAGGGTGACTCCGAAGCTAAACTTGAGTCATTGCTTTTCAGCAGCTCGGTTGTAAGACCGGGGTCGTTTGCCTCTTCGGCTTTAGCAGTTAAATCATCAGTAATTTTTTTAAACACTTTAAAGTTAACTTTGTATTTTTCTTTCATCTCTTCTTCTGAGCATTTTAATGTTTCCTGAGGTTCTCTTATTGAAAGCACTACGTCATTAGGCATATTTTCAAATTCAACTTCATCGGCGAAGACTTTCATATTAAGCGAAAGTCCCTGAGCTGTGATATATTTATTTCCCGGGAAATCAACAGAAAGATCCGATTTAAGAACATCGGTAATAGTTTTATCTGTATTGGAATCGGTAATCATCATCATGGAATCTCCGGCTTGCAGTACACCCACAACTTTTGTCTGGTTAGCCAGCATGATCTGATCGTGGCTGTTATTATCAAGAGGAGCTACTATTACCGAAACATAAACTTCTCCGTCCCCATTCAAGTCTTCGGTATACTTCTCAAAGAAATTTTGAAGCTCTTCCTGACGGTACTGTAGTCCGTTATTGGCGATCATCAGAACCGTAAGGTCGGGATCTGTACGGCTGACTGTATCATAAATTATATATGAAGTGAAAGCCACAACAAAAGCCACAAAAATAATTATCCACTTAAAGTGATACCAAATATTTTTGATTTTTTCAACGCCATGAAGTTCAATTACTGGGTCGTGTTCTTCTTTCATTGTTTCGGATTCCTGAATTACTCCGTTTTTCAGCTTCATAAGTTCGATTTTATCCGCCTGAATACGTCTGTCACGTTGTTTTTCAAGTTGTTTTTGCTTTTCCGCTTCCGCAGCTTTTTCGGCTTCGAGGTTTTTCCTTTTTTCTATTTCTTTCTCCGCAATTTCTTTTTCATATTCATAATCATCTTCGGGAATAAGATTTTTTTTAACGTCCATTATTCTACCTCTTTAGTTTTGATGACTTATGCTAACAAAGTGATTATATAATATAATTATTAACTGCATATTAATAAACCTAATTATAATTGAAATTTAATTTAAGAAATGTTATAATTAAAAAGGCTAATTATGTAAAAAGGTGGACGACATGAATATAATAAAAAGGATTGTTGCAGTATTACTATCAGTAGTGATATTGTTTGTTATAAGTTCCTGTACAAACGGAAATGGAAACAATAATTCTCAAGTCTCTGAAAGCGGAGAAAAAATTACTGCTAAAGAGATTATCAACATGATTATTGAATCAGACATTGACAACAACTTAGATTCAACGGCTTTTTACGGTGATGATTTATACAAAGAAAATTGTATTAAGCTGTATGACATTGATTTTTCGGATATTGAAGACGGTGGAATTATATATTCTAAAAGCGGAGGCTTTGCCGATGAAATCTCAATTATAAAGACCAATGACAGATATAGCGGAGATATGATTCAAATTCTTGAAAGCAGGGTAGAAAAACGCAAACAGGATTTTGCAGGATACAAGCCCACGGAAATAAGCAAGATTGAAAAAAGCAAGGTCTTTTCCTGCGGAGATTTTTATGTGTTGATTATATCTGACAATTCAGAGGAACTGGAAAAACTGATAAAAAGCATTGCAGAGGAGCAATAGCTCCGGTCAGAAAAATACCCGTTATCA
>JBJERB010000037.1:0-14759 GCA_051882055.1 Oscillospiraceae bacterium | reverse complement strand
ATCAGACATTCTGATTACAGAAATAAACATCATACCACACGAGGAAAGTATAAACTGTCCAGATCTTTCTGGAATAATCATAATTCCCTGCACGGTGTTCATCAAGAAGTTTGACCAGCTTTTCGGTATGGAAAAACTTTTCCGCCTGAGGAGAAGTAAATTTCTCCTTGACAATATTATAATACTTATCCTCTTTCAGCCAAACACGAATAGGCACAGGAAAGCCCAGTTTTTTCTTGTTGGCAGTCTGTGGAGGACAAGCTTTCAATGCGGCGATTCGCATAGCATATTTAGTATTTTCTTTAGTAACACGATACTTTTTAGGAATCTGCTCCGCAAGAGCCATAACCTCTTTATCAAGGAACGGAACACGCAGTTCAAGAGAATGAGCCATACTCATTTTATCCGCTTTAAGCAAAATATCTCCCGTCATCCACAAATGCAAATCAAGATACTGCATTTGTGTTACTTCGTCATTATTTTTACACTTATCATAAAAAGGTTTAGTAATGGCGGTTGGATTTGGTGCGTCTGTATGTATTTTCAGAAGCTCCTTACGTTCTTTTTCAGTAAACATATACGCATTTCCGATAAATCTTTCCTGCAAATCCTGAGAACCTCTTATGAGGAAGTTTACTCCATGCTTATGGGGAAGATGCTGTGCAACGGCACCAACAGCTTTTCTTATCGGTTTAGGAATTTTATTATAGGCTGCCATATCGTCGGGATTATGATAGATATTATAGCCGCCGAAAATTTCATCTGCTCCCTCACCGCTCAACACAACTTTTACCTTCTGAGAAGCAAGCTGACAAACAAAATATAGTGCCACAGCGGCAGGATCCGCAAGAGGTTCGTCCATATGATACTGTATCTTTGCAAAATTGCCCCAATAATCTTCAGGAGAAATAACCTTAGAGTTATTCTCCTTATTTATATATTTAGAAAACTCCTTTGCATATCCGATTTCATTATATTTCTCATCTTCACCGAATCCCACAGTAAAGGTTTTATCTACGTCCGCAACAGCTGCAACATAGCTTGAGTCAACGCCGCTTGAAAGGAAAGAACCTACTTCAACATCGGCAATTTTATGTGCCTGAACGGAGTTTTTAAATGTATCTGTAATTCTGTCAACCCATTCTTCAAGTTCAGGTCCGTTATCGGGATCAAACTTAACTTCCCAATAACGTTTAACTTCCATTTTTCCGTCTTTATAAATAAAATAATGTGCGGCAGGAAGCTTATAAACGTTTTTGAAAAAAGTTTCGGTTGTAGGTGAATACTGGAATGTAAGATAATTTTCCAGAGCTGTTTCATTGAGTTCCTTTTTAAATTCGGGGTGGTCAAGAAAGCTCTTTATCTCCGATCCCCACATAAGAGTATCGCCCATTTTTGCATAATAAACAGGCTTGATTCCAAAGAAATCTCTTGCTCCGAAAACCTGTTTTTTATTTTTATCATAGATTACAAAACCGAACATACCTCTGAGTTTATTGAGCATATCCGTTCCCCACTGCTCATAACCATGGACAAGGACTTCTGTATCGGTATTGGTATAAAAGCTATGACCCATAGCCACAAGTTCTTTTCTCAGATCCTGATAATTATAGATTTCGCCGTTAAAAGTAATGATAATAGATTTATCTTCATTAAAAATCGGCTGACTTCCTTTATCCGAAAGGTCGATAATTGACAGGCGACGAAATCCCATAGCTACCTGTTCATCTACATATTTACCGTCGGAATCGGGTCCACGATGCTTAATCCGATCCATCATTTTTTCGATAACTATTGAAGCATCGTTAATATTGTTAGTAAAGCCTACAAATCCGCACATAGAATTATGCCTCTTTTCATAATAGAATTAATTATATACTTTAATATTATACACCTTATTCCCTCTTTTGGCAATAGCAAAAGCGTAATTTTACACAATAACAACAATTATGATTTTTTATATTATTTTCAGTCAAGCACTTGAAAAGGTTATAAAAACAATGTATAATTAAAATATATTGATAACAAAGGAAGATTATAATGGCAAAAAAAAAGAAGTTAAAATTCAGAATCGACATCATTGCACTTATTGCAATATTTATACTTATAATAGTTTTCTGTGCATACATGATGAACACTTCCGTGATTGAAGTTGTGGAATCCGAATGCGGCACAGAAGTTATAACTCATGAAAATAATTATGAGTATTAAGCTAAAAATTAGTTTTATCACCGCATAGACCGCTGTTTATGCGGTATTTTTTTAAAAACCTGCTGCAAATAATTTAGTTTTATCAACAGTAAAACAGTATTTTATTTATACTAAAACAAGTACGTTTTCAAACCACAATTACATAATGCCCAATAGTTGACTTTTAAGGCCCTGCATGATATAATATTAAAGTATGAATTAATATTTTTTCGGAGGTTAATGATTATGGCTGTATTAAAACTATCACCCGCTTTCAAGGACTATTTATGGGGAGGCACACGTCTTCGTGACGATTTCCAAAAAGACTGCGACTTTGACAAAATCGCTGAGAGTTGGGAGCTTTCCTGTCACAAAGACGGTCCCAGCGTTATTGCCAACGGCGAAAACAAGGGACTTACTCTTGAGGAATACATTGAAAAGAACGGCAAGGCTGTTTTAGGCAGCGACTGCGAAAAGTTTGAAAACTTCCCTATACTTATAAAACTGATTGACGCAAAAGACAATCTGTCGGTTCAGGTTCACCCTGACAACGAATATGCACAACGTGTAGAAGGCGAATACGGCAAAACAGAAATGTGGTACATCGTTGACTGCGATGAAGGAGCCGAACTTCTTTACGGCTTCAAGCACAACATTTCAAAGGACGAATTTGCACAGAGAATTGCTGACAACACTCTTCTTGAAGTGACTAATTCCGTACCGGTACACAAGGGCGACGTTTTCTTTATTGAAGCAGGCACTCTTCATGCTATCGGAAAAGGTATTCTTATTGCTGAGATCCAGCAGAATTCAAACACAACTTACAGAATCTATGACTACGGACGTGTGGGTAAGGACGGCAAGCCAAGAGAGCTTCATGTTGAAAAAGCCAAAGATGTTACAAACCTTTGTCCTGCAAAGGCTTATCCTGATACTCCTATCGAACAGAAAAACGGTTACACATCAAAGCTGTTATCATCATGCAACTATTTCACAACATATGCTCTTGACATTGACAATACAGCTGAACTTGAAGCAGATGAAAAATCATTTGCGAGCTTACTCATTCTTGAAGGCGAAGGAAAAATCATTGGTGACGACACTGTGGATTTCAGAAAAGGCGACAGCATTTTTGTTCCTGCCAACACCGGAAAATTTGTTGTTGATGGCAAATGCAAAGCTATTCTCACCAAAGTATAATCACAAATAATTACACAAAATTATTTCACTTGAAAGGAAAACGGTAATGAAATATTACATAGGCATTGATTTGGGAGGAACAAACATAAAGGCGGGAGTTGTAAATGAAAACTTTACTATAGTATCTAAAGCTACCTGCAAAACCAAACTTCCCAGACCCGCTGAAGAAATATGTGCGGACATGGCTGAAATAGCCCTTGAAGCTATCGAAAACGCAGGACTTACCCTCAATGACATTGAGTCTGTAGGCATAGGCACTCCGGGTACTGCAAACTCCTCAACAGGTATAATTGAATATTCAAACAATCTTGGATTTTTAAATGTTCCCATTGTCAAACTTATGAAGACACACATTCCCAAACCTTGCTATGTTGAAAACGATGCCAATGCCGCAGCTTACGGCGAATTTATTGCCGGAGCTGCACAGGGTGCAAACGACGCAGTATGCATTACACTTGGAACAGGCGTAGGCGGCGGAATTATAATCAACAAAAAGATATACTCCGGATTTAACTTTGCCGGAGCTGAAATCGGTCACACAGTTATTGATCCCAACGGTCCTGAATGCACCTGCGGAAGAAAAGGCTGTTTTGAAGTGTTTTCATCTGCAACAGGTTTGATAAGAATGACCAAAGAGGCTATGGAATACAACAAGGATTCACTACTCTGGGAAGCCGGCAATCAGGAAGGAAAGGTTTCGGCAAGAACTGCTTTCAATGCAATGAGAATGGGAGACCAGACGGCAAAAGCTGTAGTGGATAAGTATATCAGATATCTTGCATGCGGAATAACAAACACAATAAATATCTTTCAGCCTGACATACTTTGCATAGGCGGAGGCGTATGCAACGAAGGTGATCCCTTACTTGTACCTTTAAAAGAATTAGTAGAAAAAGAAGTTTACACTAAAAATTCAGCAAAGAACACGGAAATTGTAATTGCTCAGCTGGGAAATGACGCAGGAATAATCGGTGCGGCTTTTCTGGGACTTGAAAGAATGTAAAATAACAATAAAGAGGTAATAAAAATGGCTTGTAATTATTTTTGCGACGGAGTCGACAAAGCTCCTCAGCGTTCATTATTCAACGCATTAGGAATGACCAAAGAGGAAATGAGAAAACCTTTAGTCGGCATCGTTTCTTCATACAATGAAATTGTTCCGGGACACATGAACATTGACAAAATTGTCGAGGCTGTAAAATTAGGCGTTGCCATGGCAGGAGGTAACCCTGTGGTTTTCCCTGCAATAGCAGTATGCGACGGCATTGCCATGGGACATCTTGGAATGAAATATTCACTTGTTACCCGTGACCTTATTGCAGATTCAACAGAATGTATGGCACTGGCTCATCATTTTGACGCTTTGGTTATGGTTCCCAACTGCGACAAAAATGTACCCGGTCTTCTCATGGCTGCGGCAAGAGTAAATATTCCTACCATATTTGTTTCAGGAGGTCCAATGCTTGCAGGACATGTCAAAGGCAGAAAGACTTCCCTTTCAAGTATGTTTGAAGCTGTAGGCTCTCAGGCTGCAGGTACCATGACCATGGAAGATGTAGAAGAATTTGAAAACAAAGCCTGCCCGACCTGCGGTTCATGCTCAGGAATGTACACGGCAAACTCAATGAACTGCCTTACTGAAGTCCTCGGAATGGGACTTCGAGGCAACGGTACTATTCCTGCGGTTTACTCTGAAAGAATCAAGCTGGCAAAACACGCAGGTATGCAGGTTATGGAGCTTGTTAAAAAGAACATTCGTCCTCGTGACATTATGACTGAAAAGGCATTTTACAATGCACTTACAGTAGACATGGCTCTGGGCTGTTCAACAAACTCAATGCTTCATCTGCCGGCAATAGCACATGAATGCGGAATTGATTTAAACTTAGATTATGCCAACAGCATATCTGCTAAAACACCTAATCTTTGTCATCTCGCTCCGGCAGGTCACACATACATGGAAGACCTGAACGAAGCCGGCGGAGTTTATGCTGTAATGAAAGAACTTACAAAGAAAAATCTTCTCCACACAGACATAATTACCTGCACGGGAAAGACCGTAGGCGAAAACATAGAAAATGCAGTGAACAAAGACCCTGAAATTATAAGACCTATAGACAATCCATATTCCGAAACAGGCGGAATTGCCGTACTCAAAGGAAACATTGCTCCTGACAGCTGTGTAGTTAAGCGTTCGGCTGTAGTTCCGGAAATGATGGTTCACGAAGGTCCTGCAAGAGTATTTGACTGTGAAGAAGACGCCATTGCAGCTATCAAAGGCGGTAAAATAGAAGCAGGAGACGTTGTTGTTATCAGATACGAAGGACCTAAAGGCGGTCCGGGCATGAGAGAAATGCTTAATCCTACGTCTGCAATCGCAGGAATGGGGCTTGGCTCATCGGTTGCACTTATTACCGACGGACGATTCAGCGGTGCTTCCCGTGGTGCTTCAATCGGTCATGTTTCTCCGGAGGCTGCTGTAGGCGGTCCTATCGCACTTATCGAAGAGGGAGACATCATATCTATAGACATTCCTGCTAATACGATCAACGTCAAGGTTTCAGACGAAGTACTGGCAGAAAGAAAGGCTAAATGGCAGCCGAAAGAACCTAAAATCAAAACAGGGTATCTTGCAAGATATGCTTCCATGGTTACTTCGGGCAACAGAGGAGCTATTCTTGAACTCAAGTAATTCCAAGAGGTAGATTATATGTCGTTACTGATAAAAAACATTCACGCAGTTGACCCCTCCGTGGGGCTTGACAGCATTGTTGATATTTATTCCGAAAATGGAAAAATCGTAAAGATCGGAAAGATTGACACTAATGCAGACAGAGTAATAGACGGCACAGGACTTACTGCTTTCCCCGGTCTTTTTGACATGCATGTTCATTTACGTGACCCGGGTTTTACCCACAAAGAGGACATAATTACGGGTACAAACGCTGCAAAAGCCGGAGGCTTTACGGGAATTGCATGCATGCCCAACACAAAGCCTGTTGTTGACAATGGAGAAACCGTTAAATATATTCTCGACAAATCCCAAAAGAGCGGTATAAGAGTTTATCCTGTAGGCTGTGTAACCAAAGGCATGAAAAGCAAAGAGCTTGTGGATTTTGACGAACTGAAAAATGCAGGCTGTATTGCTTTTTCAGACGACGGACGCCCTGTTGAAAACGCTGAGCTTATGCGTAAAGCTATAGAAAAATCAAAAGAAACCGGGTTAAAAGTACTGTCACACTGTGAAGATCTGAACATCATTAACGGCGGAATCATAAACAAAGGCATAATTTCCGAAAAGCTGGGTGTTAAAGGAATGGACAGAGCTTCGGAAGACTATATTACCGCAAGGGAAATTGCCCTTGCCATGTCTTGTGACGCTCATGTTCACATATGCCATGTATCAACAAAAGGCTCGGTGAACATAATAAGAGCGGCAAAAAAAGACGGTGTTAAAGTAACCTGTGAAACGGCTCCTCATTATTTTTCATACACTGATGAAAAACTTCTCAGCCGTGACGCCGATTACAGAATGTCTCCGCCACTCAGAACCGAGGAGGACAGGCAAGCTATTGAAAACGCTTTACTTGACGGCACCATTGACTGCATTATAACAGATCATGCTCCCCACGCAGCGGAAGAAAAGGCTGACTTTGAAAAAGCTCCAAACGGAGTTGTGGGACTGGAAACTTCCCTTGCAATGACTTTGACCAAACTTTATCACACAGGTAAGACAAGTCTTTCAAAAATTGCCGAGCTTATGTCAATCAATCCAAGAAAAATTTTAGGAATCGAGCCTGCTGAAATTGCTGTCGGAAGTGAGCTTAACCTTGCTGTTTTCGACACAGAATACGTATGGGAGGTTATTCCCGAGGAACTGCACTCAAAATCAAAAAACACGGTATTTAAAGGCGAGAAATGCAAAGGCAAGGTAATTTATACAATTTGCAACGGTAAAATTGTATTTGAACTATAAAATTAAAGGGAGTTGCTTATATGTCATTTGACAGACTTATTGAAAAAATCGTACAGACACAAAACCCATCGGTTGTTGGACTTGATCCAAAGCTTGATTATGTTCCGAATTATATTATAGAAAAGAAAGTCAAGAAATACGGCAAGACTCTGAAAGCCGCTTCAAAAGCAATTCTTGAATTCAACAAAGCTATTATTGACGAAATACACGACATCTGCCCTGCTATCAAACCACAGGCGGCGTATTATGAAATGTACGGCTACGAAGGCGTAAAGACACTTTACAAAACCATTCAATATGCACAGGACAAAGGCATGTTCGTTATGACTGACGGAAAACGCAACGATATCGGTGCAACTATGGAAGCATATGCAACTGCACATCTGGGCATTACTAATGTATGCGGTGAAGAAATTCCCGCCTTCGGTGCTGACGCATTGACAGTAAACGGATATCTCGGCACTGACGGTATAAATCCATTACTTGAAAAATGCGACGCATATGACAAAGGAATTTTCGTGCTTGTAAAGACATCAAACAAATCAAGCGGTGAATTGCAGGATCTGAAAATCGGCGACAAGACGGTTTATGCAACAATGGGTGAGCTTTGCGAAAACTGGGGCAAAGACCACATGGGCAAATACGGTTATTCATGCGTAGGAGCTGTTGTAGGTGCAACTTATCCCGAACAGCTTGCTGAAATGAGAAAAGCACTTCCTCACACATTTTTCCTTGTACCGGGATACGGTGCTCAAGGCGGAGGAGCTGAGGGCGTTGCCAAAGGTTTTGACAGCAACGGTTTAGGTGCTATTGTAAACTCATCCCGTGGGGTTATGTGTGCATACAAAAAGGAAGAATGCGACGAAAAAGATTTTGCAAAAGCAGCAAGACGTGAGGTTATCCGCATGAAAGAGGACATCATCTCATATCTGCCCAAGATTTCATTGGAATAATTTATGCAGGCGGTGAAAATCCGCCTGTTACTTTAAATAAAGGATTTAATCTACGAAAGGGTGAGTGTATTGTACAAACAAGGGAAATACCCTATTACTGAGAAAAAAGCCATTGCAAAAGGTATTTTTGACATTACTGTGAAATGCCCTGAAATTGCTGAGATTACCAAAGCGGGACAATTTGCACAGGTTTCCGCCGAAGGCTTTTTCCTACGCAGACCGATTTCAATATGCGATATCGACAAAGAAAAAGGCACTATACGTCTTGTATTTGAAGTAAGAGGCAAAGGCACAGACAAAATTTCAGAACTAAACAAAGGAGATCTTATCGACATTATTGCTCCTTTAGGAAACGGTTTCAAAGTGCTTGAAAAAGGCAAAAAAGCTATTTGTATCGGCGGAGGGATCGGCACACCGCCTATGGTGGGAATTGCCAAAGAATACAATGAAAATGCCATAGTTATAAGCGGTTTCCGTTCGGCAAGTGCTGTTATTTTACAGGATGATTTCAAAGCAATGGGCTGTGAAACCATTCTATGCACCGACGACGGCACTGCAGGAATTCACGGTTTTGTTACCGACGCTCTTAAAGAAAAATTAGCCTCCGAAAAACCTGACATTATATATGCCTGCGGTCCGATGCCAATGCTCAAAGCGATTGTAACAATGGCTGAAGAGCAAGGAATTGAAACACAAGTTTCTCTTGAACAACGAATGGCTTGCGGAGTAGGTGCATGCCTTGTATGCGTTTGCAGAACCGTAAAGGACGGCAAGGAAATATTCTCACACGTTTGTACTGACGGTCCTGTATTTGATGGCAAGGAGGTTGATTTCAATGGCTGATTTAAGTGTTAATATTGCAGGAGTTGAATTTAAAAACCCTGTTATCCCTGCCAGCGGAGCATTCGGATACGGACGTGAATACGAACAATTTTATCCATTATCCAAGTTGGGCGGAATAGCCATTAAAGGCACTACCCTTAATCCAAGACAGGGGAATCCGGGTCCACGTGTTGCCGAAACGCCCAGCGGTATGCTTAATTCCGTTGGACTGCAAAACGGCGGTCTGGAAAAATTCCTTAATTATGAATTGCCAAATCTATTGACAAAAGACACACGAATTGTCGCCAACATTGCCGGAGCGACTTCCGAAGAATGTGGAGAACTTGCAAAAGCCTTAGACTCAACAGCAGTTGACATGATTGAACTAAACATTTCCTGTCCCAACGTTAAGCAGGGCGGTGCAGCTTTCGGAACTAAATGCGAATCTGCGGCAGCGGTTACTGCTGCTGTAAGGAAGGCAACAAGCAAACCGCTTATGGTCAAGCTATCCCCTAACGTTACAAACATTGTTGAAATTGCAAAGGCTGTTGAAGCCGAAGGAGCAGACGCTGTTTCCCTTATCAACACCCTTTTGGGCATGAGGATAGATATAAAAACACGCCGTCCGATTCTGAAAAACAACGTTGGCGGACTTTCAGGCCCTGCGGTATTCCCTATCGCAGTCCGCATGGTATGGCAAGTAGCTAATGCAGTAAAGATACCTGTTGTCGGAATGGGCGGAATCGCCACATGGGAAGACGCTGTTGAAATGATGATGGCAGGAGCTTCAGCAATTCAGATAGGTGCCGCCATTTTCAGTAATCCTTATGCACCTATTGAAATAGTCGAGGGACTTAACAAATACTGCGACGACAACGGAATCAAGAGCATTTCGGAAATTGTGGGAACGGTTCAGCCGTGGGAGCAGTAAATTAAACATGGATATAACTCAGGCAAGCACCTTATAGAAAGTTAACGGGCTGTTGCATTTTTTATTTGCAACAGCCCATTTTTATATACTATATTTAATCAGCCTAATTCTTTTTCCCATTCAGCTTGCTTAAAACCTACAAGCACAGTATTATCTGTCACGAGAATAGGACGTTTTACCAACATTCCGTCGGTGGCGAGCAGTTTTAACTGTTCTTCTTCTGACATATCAGGCAATTTATCTTTTAATTCCATAGCTCTGTATGCCATTCCGCTGGTATTAAAAAATCTTTTTAGTGGAAGTTCGCTTTTTTCATACCATAATTTCAGTTCATCATAGGTTGGCTTTTCATCTTTGATATGCCTATCCTCAAAGTCAATCCCCTTATCTTCAAGAAATTTTCTTGCCTTAACACAAGTAGTACATTTAGGATAATTTACAAAAAGCATTATATAACAATCCTTTCTTTTAAAATCTGAAATCACGCTTGCCGTTTTCTATATTGACAAGGTTTTCTTTTACGATTTCTCTGACCTTATCTTTAGGTATATTTTCAAGCTCTTTCAAAATCAGCTTTTCTCCCACTTGTTTTGTATCTTCTGACGCATAGTCCATAAGATATTCTTTCAAAGTCATAAGTGCATTCGGCAGACAGCAATTCTGTATCTGACCTGATTTACACAAAGACATGAATCTATCTCCGGTTCTGCCCTCACGATAGCAAGCTGTACAGAAAGACGGAACATAATCCATTTTCATAAGCCAGTTTACTACCTGATCAAGTGTTCTTGTATCGGACACGTCAAACTGTGCAGAGTTCTCGTCTTCATCTTCCTCTTCAACATATCCGCCTACTGAAGTTCTTGAGCCTCCGCTTATCTGAGATATTCCTAAGTGGAGCACTTTTTCTCTGCATGCTTTGCTCTCTCTTGTTGAAACAATCATACCTGTATAAGGTACTGCTATTCTGAGGCATGCCACAATTTTAGCAAATGTTTCATCTGAAATGCCGTTATCAAACTCGTCCGGATTGATATCGTCGGCACGTCTGACTCTTGGAACTGAGATAGTATGCGGTCCTACGCCGTGAACCGCTTCAAGATGCTCGGCATGCATAAGCAAACCTGCAAACTCATATCTGTAAAGCTCCAATCCGAACAAGGCTCCGATTCCCACATCATCAATACCGCCTTCCATTGCTCTGTCCATAGCCTCGGTATGATATGCATAGTTATGCTTAGGACCTGTTGGGTGGAGTCTTTCATAACTCTCTTTATGGTATGTTTCCTGAAACAATATATATGTACCGATTCCTGCTTCTTTCAGCTTTCTATAATTTTCAACAGTTGTAGCGGCAATGTTTACATTTACACGGCGAATAGCTCCGTTTTTATGCTTGATTGAATAGATAGTTTTGATACAATCAAGGATATATTCAATGGGGTTATTGACAGGGTCTTCGCCTGCCTCAATAGCAAGCCTTTTATGACCCATATCCTGCAAAGCGATAACCTCGGCTTTGACCTCCTCCTGCGTAAGCTTCTTTCTGCATATATGCTTATTTTTGGCATGATAAGGACAATAAAGACATCCGTTTACACAATAATTGGACAGATAAAGTGGTGCAAACATAACAATTCTATTGCCGTAAAAATCTTTTTTTATCTGCTCGGCGAGAGAATATATTTCTTCATTGATTTGAGGGACATCGCAATCAAGAAGCACAGCTGCGTCACGGTGAGAAAGCCCTTTTCTCAGCTTTGCTTTTTCAAGTATTTCACGGAGCAGAGTCACATTACTTTTATTTTTATCTGCATACTCCAAAGTTTCGATTATTTCCTCATGATTAATGAACTCTTCCGCTTTCAATGATTTTGGATCATACTTATACATAACACAACTTCTTTCTGTAATTTATTTAAGTCAAATCTGCAAATTATATTAACTAATCGGAGGTTATATCTGAAACAGCGTCGCCTCTGCTTACAACGATATTATATCCGATAGACTTCACACGGTTTTCCATACAATGTCGGCACTGTGCCGATTCATCGCCTGTGCATATCTTATTGTCATAAAGCATATATTTTTTTCTGACATCAACCGGTGAAAGGTTTGGCATTACAACATTTGCACCTGCCAGGATCCCCTGTTCCCTGCCGCTGGGACTAATTGTACCCAAAGCTGTGGTTGCAGGTATCAGAGCTTTAGGCAGTGTGAGCCTTATAATTCCTATCATAAACAAGGTCTGCTCCACAGTTCCGGAGGGCATACCGGCAAAGGGAGTATCCTTATGAGAAATAAAAGGTCCGATTCCTACCATATGGGGATTTAATTCTTTCAGAAAAAGCATATCTTCCGCAAGATTTTCAGCCGTCTGAAAGGGAGAGCCGACCATAAACCCTGTCCCGACCTGATATCCGATTTTCTTCAGGTTCCAAAGACATTTCTTTCTGTTGTCAAGACTAAGCTCCTTTGGATGCAATTTGCCGTAATGGGTGTCGTTTGCTGTTTCATGTCGGAGAAGATACCTATCCGCACCTGCGTCAAAATAGGCTTTATACTGTTCATATGTTTTCTCACCGATTGAAAGAGTAACAGCACAATCCGGAAACTGTGTTTTAATCTTTTTTACAATCTCAACTATTTTATCATCAGTATAAGACAAATCTTCTCCGCTTTGAAGGACAAAGGTACGAAATCCCAGTTCATAACCCTCTTTACAGCAAGAGAGTATTTCATCTTCTGTCAATCTATAGCGAATGGCATTCTTATTTCCCCGTCTTATACCACAATAAAAGCAATCATTTTTGCAGTAATTTGAAAACTCTATTAATCCACGGATATATACGTCTTTTCCATAATATTTTTCTCTGATCTTTCTTGCTTTTGAAAACAAATACTCATCTGTTTCGGGGTTATGATCAGATATAAGCAAAGCATATTCCCATTTATCAAGAAAATGGTTTTTCTCCAGTTTATCAACAAGATAAAACAGATTATCTATATCATTTCACCTCGCTTGTGTCAGGTAATTTAGAATACACAGTCTTAACGGTAACGCCATTAAGCCGTCCGAGTTTTCCCGAAACAGCACTTATAACATCATTAGGTGCGTCAAGCACCACGCTTATCACATTAAGATTGTGCTTAACTCTTGGTATTCCCATTCTTCCTATAATATACTCATTATAGAGATGCAGTATTTCATTGATCTGCTTTGCACACTCACTGTCATAAACCATTATTCCTATAAGAGCAACTCTATTATCCATAAAAACCTCAATAAAAAATCCCTGTCCCAAAGAAAAGACAAGGAAACAAATCCGTTTATATAACTCAGGCGAGCTATTATTTGAAACGGCACAGTTTTATTGTTAAAGTCTTTTCCCTCAGAACCACTTTGGGTAAGATTAAAATTCTACTAATTCCCCGTCAGAATAAACTTTCAGGTCATTAATTTAATTATACAACTTATAATTGATTTTGTCAAACGCTGGGTTAAATTATGTTCACTTATTAACACAATGCTATTGCCAAATTAAAACTGACATTTTTACAATATCAATGCTTTTTGCAGAAAAATCGCCTGTTACAGCAAAGCAACAGGCGAAATTTAATACTAACAAAACGGGTATGTATTATTCAGCGTCAGGAGCTCCTACAGGACAAGTTCCTGCACATGAACCGCAATCGATACAAGCGTCTGCATCAATAACGCATTTACCGTCGTTTTCAGAAATTGCACCAACAGGGCAAGCATCTACGCAAGCACCGCAGCCGATACATTCGTCACTAATTTTGTAAGCCATTGAAACATACCTCCTTTAAAAAACTCAAAGTATATGGTTTATACTTCCTATGTAATATAATATCACAACCGGGCTAAAAAATCAAGTGATTTTTAATCCTTTACTAAAATTTCATAATTAGAAAATATAATTACAGCCCGAACATATTATTTAACAGTTCCTCACCGGTTTCAGTCCTGAAAATCTTATTACGGAAATTCTTAACGCTTTCGGCAGAAAGTTTATCTTCATAAGCATTTACAAGAAAATCAGCCTCAAGTAATATCTGCCAGTCCTGTCCGTCAACACCCTCATATGTATGATGATGTCCCACAAGGAAACATACCCTTTTAGTTATATCTTCCTCAAAATCAAGTTCTTCAAGAACATTACGAGCCACATCAGGTCCGTATTTTTCCTGAAGCTTTCCTCCGCAATGACCTTTTCCGAACTTTTCTTCCGCAATTCTTATACCCATATCGTGAACAACAGACGCTGTTAAAAGAATATAGGTTGTTTTTTCATCAAGACCCTCGCCGTCTGCTATAATTTTCGAGAAAGTATATACTTTTATAAAATGCTGTATGCGTTTTGCATCTCCTGAAAAATATTCGGTTGCTTTTAAAATCAATTTCGTTAATTTATCCATTTTATACCTCAAAGTTCACCCGCAATTCTACCCGATTTTATTCCGCACCATACTCCGAAAATACTTCCCAGCAAACTTAAAATCACATACAGTACGCCCAAAGGGATTTTTCCGTTTTCAAAAAGAGTATAGCTCTCAAGAGAAAAGGTAGAAAATGTTGTGAATCCTCCGCACATACCTGTTTTCAAAAACAAAGTCAATTCCTTTGATATATTTTTATCAACCGCAAAACCTGTTATAAATCCCA
>JBJERB010000036.1:8257-15500 GCA_051882055.1 Oscillospiraceae bacterium | reverse complement strand
CTGTGTAGGGGTGCAAGTGTGTGTGCCAAAGGCACATTCGCTTTGTCCCCGACGACCCGTCAGATGTCAGAAATTGATATTGTAGGGGCGACCTGCGGTCGTCCGTTTGCCCTATAAGAGGTTAGAAGTTAGAGGTTAGAATCTGTAGGGACACGGCGTGCCGTGACCGTTAATCCCCCTACAATAATTAATATCTAACATCTAATTTCTAATTTCTAACGTCTGTAGGAACACGGCGTGCCGTGACCGATTATCAAATCAGAAATCAGAAACTATGTTCTTGTTTATGCTTGTAGAGGTTTAAAATGAATTATAAACAAATAAAAGTAAAAATAAAAACCGATTATATAAAACTTGATTCCCTGCTTAAATATGCAGGCGTCGTGGAAACAGGCGGTATAGGAAAAGAAATAATTCTTGAGGAAAGAATTAAATATAACGGACAGCTTTGTACTCAAAGAGGAAAAAAAGTTTTTAAAGGCGATAAGATACAGATAGATGAAATTGAAACGGAAATAGTGGTAGAGTAAATGTTTGTTACCGGACTTGAAGTAAACGGTTTTAAAAATTTAAAAGATATCTCGATTGTTCCCCATGAAAAACTGAATGTTTTTTTCGGAAAAAATGCACAGGGGAAAACAAATCTTGTGGAAGCAATATGGCTTTGCAGCGGCGTAAAAAGTTTTCGTAATACTAAAGATAAAAGTATGATCGATATAAACGGCGAGGTAATGAATATAGAACTTCGCTTTAAGGATAAAATCAGAGAACAGACAGTTAGGTATAGTATGGCGAAACCTAATTGTAAGGATAAAAATGTTTCACTTAACGGAGTTAAACTGAAAACACCTTCCGGGCTTTTCGGTAATTTTAATTGCGTGGTTTTTACTCCGGAGGATCTGGAGCTTTCAAAAGGCTCGCCGGATAATAGACGAAAATTTCTTGATTTGTCTGTTTCACAGATAAAAAATTCTTATAATAAAGTGGTTTCAAAGTATGAGATATTGCTGGAACAGCGTAATACATTGCTGAAAAATATTTCTCAGGGTAAAGCAGAAAAGGATGATCTTGAAGTCTGGGATGTCCAGCTTGCTTCAATGGGAGCATATATTTCATTGCTTAGATATAATTATTCCAAAAAACTGAATTTGTTTGCTAAAAAGCTTTATGAGGAAATTTCAGAGGGAAAAGAAAATCTTGAGCTTGTTTATTCATCTACGGTTTATTCCGATATGGAGATTTTTAATGATTATAAAGGCGATATGACAGATATTTATCTTGATTGCCTGAAAAATTCTCTTAATGATGATATAAGAGCCGGATTTACTACAAAAGGAATCCATAGAGATGACCTTTGCGGATTTATAAATGATCTTTCCGTAAGAGATTTTGCTTCTCAGGGACAGCATAGGTCTTTGGCACTTGTCATGAAATTGTCTCAGGCATATATTCTGATGGAGGAAATTGACGACGCCCCATGTATTTTGCTTGACGATGTGTTAAGCGAGCTTGATTTGTCAAGACAAAGATTTGTTATTTCAAAAATAAACGATATGCAGGTGTTTATAACCTGCTGCGATAAGAATATTCCTTTTGATAAAAAAACAAAAGGTAAAATGTTTTTTATAGATCAGGGAAGAATTACAGAGCAGAAACGCTGAAAGGAAAATTATGTTTCTTCATTTGGGTAACGATTATATGGTTGATGTAAAGGATATCGTGGGAATATTCGATATAGAGAATACCTCCGTGTCAAAAATAACCAAGGATTTTCTCAACGATTCCTCAAAAAGAAATCAGATAGTGAATTGTACTTATGAAATGCCGAAAAGCTTTGTGGTTTGTCTTGATAAGGATCTGACCGAAAAGATTTATATAAGTCAGATGTCATGTGCAACATTGCTCAAAAGATTCAAAAAACCCGTTGATGAAAATAATTATAAGTCAGAGTAAAACAACCGTAAATCATAAAACTTTATATAAATAGTAATAATGCATGGATATGTGCATTGAAATTGGGAGGTTATTTTTTGGATAACATTGAATTGGAAACCGAGAAGATTTCACAAATTGATAAAAATAATAACTATGATGAAAATCAGATTCAGGTGCTTGAAGGACTTGAAGCCGTAAGAAAAAGACCGGGTATGTATATCGGTTCCACCGGACCTAAAGGACTTCATCACCTTGTTTATGAAATCGTGGATAATGCAATAGATGAGGCTCTCGCCGGATATTGTACCGAAATCGAAGTGGATATCCTTCCCGGAAATATAATTAAAGTAACCGATAACGGTAGAGGTATCCCGACGGGTATACATCCAAAGGAGAAAATATCTGCGGCAACGGTCGTTTATACCGTGCTTCATGCCGGCGGTAAATTCGGCGGCGGCGGATATAAGGTTGCCGGAGGACTTCACGGCGTTGGAGCTTCTGTGGTCAATGCCCTTTCCGAGTGGCTTGAATTGACCGTTTTTGACGGAACTCATGTCCATTTTCAGCGATTTGACAGAGGAGCATATTCTGAACCTCTGAAAGTTATCGGAGATACCGATAAAACAGGAACTTCCGTTTCTTTTAAGGCAGACCCTGAGGTTTTTACCGAAACAACTGAGTATGATTATGAAACTCTGCTTAAAAGATTGCGTGAACAGGCTTTCCTTAATGCAGGTATAAAAATTATTTTCTCGGATAAAAGAGATCCCGAAAATGTAAAAACCGAAACTCTGCACTATGAAGGCGGTATCAGACAGTTCGTTGAACATATCCATAAAACAAAAGGCGTCGATCCAATTTCTCCCGATGTTATCTATTTTCAGGGAATGGAGGGGGATACCTTCGCTGAAATAGCTATGCAGTATAACGATAGCTATAACGATCTTATTCTGTCCTTTGCAAATAATATCCATACTCCTGACGGAGGTACTCATGAAACAGGATTTAAAAATGCACTTACAAAAGTAATTAATGAGTACGGTAAAAAGTTTAATCTTCTTAAAGACGGAGATAAATTGCTGGGGGACGACGTAAGAGAGGGTCTTACCGCCGTTGTTTCCGTAAAGCTTACAAATTGTGAGTTTGAGGGTCAGACAAAGGGTAGACTTGGTAATCCCGAGGTCAGACCGCTTGTTGATAAAATAGTTACCGAAAAACTTATGAATTATCTTGAGGAAAATCCTGCGGTAGCTAAGTCAATATTTGAAAAATCAGTCCAGGCTCAGAGGGCAAGAGAGGCTGCAAAAAAAGCAAGAGAACTTACAAGACGTAAATCGGCACTTGAAAGCTCTTCCCTTCCCGGAAAACTTGCAGACTGCTCGGAAAGAGATCCGGAATTTACCGAGATCTATATCGTCGAGGGAGATTCTGCCGGCGGTTCCGCTAAAGAAGGCAGAGATAGAAGATATCAGGCGATCCTGCCTCTTTGGGGAAAAATGCTTAACGTTGAAAAAGCAAGAATAGATAAGGTTTACGGTAATGAGAAACTTATGCCTGTGGTAACTGCATTGGGTACATCAATAGGCGAAGATTTCGATATTTCTAAGCTGAGGTATGGAAAAGTAATTATAATGGCGGATGCCGATGTGGACGGAAGCCATATCAGAACATTGCTGCTTACTTTCTTCTTCAGATTTATGAAAGAGCTTATCGAGGAGGGTCATATTTATATCGCTCAGCCTCCCCTCTTTAAGGTTTATAGAGGAAAACAGGTCAGATATGCATTTTCCGATGAGGAAAGAGATCGTTATATAAAAGAGCTTGCAGGCGAAAATAACCTGAAGGTTGATGTTCAGAGATATAAAGGTCTCGGTGAAATGGACCCTGAACAGCTCTGGGAAACAACAATGGATCCCGAAAGAAGAACAATGATTAAAATTACAATGGAGGACGCCGTTAAGGCGGATGAAACCTTTACAATACTGATGGGCGATAAGGTAACTCCGCGTCGTGAATTTATTGAATCTAATGCCGAGTATGTCAAGGACCTTGACGTTTAATTTTGAGAGGTAATAATTTTGGAAAATATAGAAAATACCGAAAAGAAAGAGATCCCCGTTGCGTCCTTTGAGTATGACGTAAAAAATGAAGAGGAGGAACAGGCATTCCGCCTGTTCCAGAAACGCTTTGTTTATAAAAAGAATTGGATTAAAACCGCAGCTTTTTCAGTGGTAGCAGTGCTTTTTCTGGTGTCGGCATGGAGATCTCCCGATCAGCCGCTGAATTATATTCTTGCGGCAGTGTGCGTTGCGGCAATTTTCATTACTTGGTATAATACAAAAAAAATCAGAGAATCCCTCGTGAATGCATTGAAAATGATCGAGGACGATAAGTATGTGTTTACTCTGTATGAAAATAAATTTAAAATTGAAACTGTCTGGGAAGAAATACAGGATGAGGATGGAGAGATTATTCCTCCCCCACAGCCCAGAGTGGTTGATTTTGCGGATATTTCATTGAAGGTCTTTGAAACTTCGGATAAGTTTGTGCTTGTGCTTAAAAAGGATACGATTTATGTTTTGCCCAAACGCTGTATTACCGGAGAACAGGCGGATAATTTGAATAAAGTTTTTTCTGAAAAGCTGAATGAAGATTTTGAAAAAATAGATGCCTGAAAAAAGTTAGGATAATAAAAAAGGCAAGTATTGCCCTGAGAGGGTATTTCATAGGAAGAGAGTGATTTTTTGAGTAACGAAATTATGTTTAACGATAACTCAAACGTTATTGATAACGATATTGATAGAGTAATGCGGGAATCTTTTATCCAGTATTCTATGGCGGTAATTGTGTCCCGTGCCCTGCCCGATGTAAGGGACGGATTAAAACCTGTTCATAGAAGAATACTCTATACAATGTATGAAAACGGACTGACTCCCGATAAGCCTTACCGTAAGTGTGCCGATACAGTAGGTTCAGTGTTGGGTAAATATCATCCTCACGGCGACGCTTCTGTTTATGACGCATTGGTAAGAATGGCACAGGGCTTCTCTCTTCGCTATCCTATGGTGGACGGCCACGGTAACTTCGGTTCAGTGGACGGAGACCCTCCGGCTGCATACCGTTATACCGAAGCAAAAATGGCGAAAATGTCAATGTATATGCTCTCGGATATCGCAAAAGATACCGTTGATTTTCAGCCCAACTATGACGATAGATTGAGAGAACCTCAGGTTCTGCCCTCAAGGTTCCCATATCTGCTGTGTAACGGTTCAACGGGTATCGCCGTTGGTATGGCAACAAATATACCTCCCCATAACCTTAATGAAGTAATCGACGCCATGAAGCTTATGGTTGAAAATCCCGATTGTACTCTGGACGAGCTTATGGATTGTATTAAGGGACCGGATTTCCCCACCGGCGGTATTATAATGGGTAGAGCCGGTATACGTGCTGCATATGGAACCGGTAGAGGTAAAATTATTCTCCGTGCAAAAACTACTATAGAAGAAATTAAGGGTAGAAATTGTATCGTCGTTCATGAAATCCCCTATATGGTCAATAAGGCAAGACTTGTTGAATCTATAGCAAATCTTGTTAAGGATAAGAGAATTGACGGAATCCATGACCTCCGTGATGAATCCGGAAGAGAGGGAATGCGTATAGTTATAGAACTTAAAAAGGACGCGATCCCTCAGGTAGTGCTTAATAAATTGTTCTCCTATACTCAGCTTCAGGATACCGTTGGCGTTATTATGATCGCTCTCGTAAACGGCGTGCCTAAAACATTGACTCTAAAACAGTGTCTGGAACAGTATCTTGATTTTCAGGTTGAGGTTATAACCCGCCGTACTAAATTTGATCTGAAAAAGGCAAAAGAACGGGATCATATCTTAAGAGGCCTTGTTATAGCTCTTGATAATATCGATGAAGTTATAGAAATACTAAAAGGCTCAAAAAATATCCCCGAAGGTAAGCAAAAACTTATGGACCGTTTCGGTTTGACCGAAATTCAGGCTGACCATGTGGCAAATATGACCCTGGGAAGACTTACCGGTATGGAACGTCAGAAGATAATCGACGAAATGAATGAAATTGAAATAAAAATCGCCGATCTGGAGGATATTCTGGCTAACCATGATAGGGTACTTCATATAATTCTTGACGAGGTCGAGGCTATAAAACAGAAATTCGGAGATGAAAGACGTACCCAGATTGAAAATGTCAGCGGAGAGGTTGATATCGAAGACCTTATTCCCGTTGAGGATAACGTTGTTACTCTGTCAAATAACGGATATATAAAACGTATGCCTGTAAACGCATATAAAGCTCAGCATAGAGGCGGCAGGGGCGTTACGGGAATGAAACAGCGTGAGGACGATTTTGTTAATGAAATGTATATCTGCTCTACTCATGACCACTTGCTGTTTATTTCCAATAAAGGTGTTATGTATCGCCTTAAATGTTATGAACTTCCCGAAGGCTCAAAGGCTTCAAGAGGCGTAAATATTGTTAATATCCTGCCTCTCGGAGAGGATGAAAAAGTTGCCGCAATGATAAAAACCTCCGATTTTGAACAGGGTAAATATATCGTTATGGTAACAAAGAACGGAAAAATTAAAAGAACCGATCTGTCAGCATATAGAAATGTACGAAAAAATGGACTCATAGCAATCGGACTCGATGAAAACGACGAAATTGCAGGGGTTAGAATGACAAATGGTGATAGTAATCTTATTGTTGCTACCCATAACGGTATGGCAATCAGAATTGATGAAAATGATATTCGTCCTATGTCCCGTTCGGCCCATGGTGTCAGAGCAATAAAGCTGAGAGATAAGGATTATGTGGTTTCTATGGCAAGAGTAAGAGAAGGAGCGGCAGTTCTTACTGTAACGGAAAAAGGACTTGGAAGAAGATCTTCTCTCGACGCTTATAGAGTTCAGCATAGAGGAGGCTTCGGAATGCTTAATTATAAGGTATCCGAAGAAAAAGGTTATGTCTGCGGAATAAAAGTAGTGGACGAAAGCGATGATGTTATTATGATTTCCGATGAGGGAGTAATAATCAGACTTCGTGCTTCCGATGTGAGAATCATGGGACGTTATGCAACAGGCGTAAGACTTATGAGGCTTGGCGGAGATAGTAAAGTAGTTGCTTTCACAAGAGCCGAGCATGATGATAGTGCTGAGCATGCGGAGATTGAACAGCCTTCGGAGGAAGAAATCCGGAAAGAGGAGCAGACCGCAAAGGCTGAAGAAAATGCCGAAGTGGTAATTGATGAAGCCCCCGATGATGAGGAGTAAAAAAG
>JBJERB010000036.1:0-8157 GCA_051882055.1 Oscillospiraceae bacterium | reverse complement strand
AAGAAAATGCCGAAGTGGTAATTGATGAAGCCCCCGATGATGAGGAGTAAAAAAGTAGGGGGCGTTGCAAACAACGCCCCGTCAGATGTAATAAATTGGAATTGTAGGGGCGACCTGTGGTCGCCCGTTTTTTTGCTATCAGAGGTAAGAAATTGTAGGGACACGGCGTGCCGTGCCCGTTAAGACGTGCCGTATCTGTTACCATGACAGTTCCCACCGCACAGGTATGCAAGGGGCTAATTTTGCTTCGCTGAATTGTACTGCGATAGAGAGCTGCCCCTTAAATAATACTTTTTCAATAAAATCAGAGACGGATTATTCCGCCTCTTTTTTTTCCGGTACTAAAACCGTGTATTCGATTATGCCGTCATGCCTTGACTTTTTTACCTCTGCGTCAACTCCCGCAAGCCTCATAACTTTAACTGCTTTGTCAACAGTGTTGAAAAATAGCTTGATGTCTTTGAGAATCGGCGAACGCTTTTGGTAACTTTCACGCACTTGATCCTGCTTTTCAAGGCTTTGTATGTATTTTTCCGTTTCGTCTACAGTTAGTCCGTTTTCAATGACATGGGCAAGAACCGCATTTCGCTTTCCTTCATCTTCGATTTTTAGTAAAGCTCTTGCGTGTCGCTCCGTAAGCTTGTTTTTGAAAATAATCTGACGCTCCTGTGCAGTAAGCTTCAGTAATCTTAGCTTGTTTGCTACGGTTGATTGTGCCATGCCTAAACGCATCGCCGTTTCCTCTTGGGTAAGCCCGAATTCTTTTATAAGTAATGAAATAGCTTGTGCTTCTTCAAAGAAATTAAGGTCAGATCGCTGTATGTTTTCAATCAGTGCCAGTACGGCGGACCGTTGGTTTGAAATATCTACAATTATGCAAGGTACCGACCTCAGCCCTGCGATTTTTGCAGCACGAAGTCTTCGTTCTCCCGATATAAGCTCAAAATACCTGTCCACTCTGCGGATGGTCAACGGCTGAATAATTCCGTCTTGGGAAATGCTTTTGGCTAAAGACGCCAGCTCCTGTGAGTCAAAGTGCCGCCTTGGTTGGTTGGGATTCGGCCGAACCATCTCAATGGGTATGTCAACAATCTTTCCAAGCTCCCGTAGCGTTGAGGGTTTTTCCTTAGTTTTTGTAAGAATGCTCATTTCTGATACCATATTCCCGTTAGAGAATATGCCTCCTTTCCTTTTTTTATCCTTTTTTCAGCAGAATTTGATTGAATTGATGAAATTAAATCCGATAGCTCCGTAAATTTATTTCCGAAAAAATTATAACATATACGGGAAATAATTTGTAAAATATATTCTTGTTTTTTTTCGCATTTTTGTACTAAAATATAAAGAAATATACGCAAAAACGCTGTTAATCGCTGAGATTTTCCATGACAAAGCTCGAAAATGCTCAGAATTGTTCCACGTGGAACATTGTAAAAATCATAAATAACATTGATTTGGCTAATAGCAGTCGTTTAATTAAAAAAATATGAAAAACCCCTTTTCAAAGTAAGAAAAATGTAGTATAATATATTTTAGCACTTTGATATTATGTATAATGGTACGATAAAGGATAGGTCATAATTATGGGAAAGGTAATAGCGGTTTCCAATCAAAAAGGCGGCGTGGGAAAATCCACCACAGTTGTGAATCTTGCAGCTGTTTTCGGAGCTAAAGGCAAGAAAACTCTGATAGTGGATTTTGACCCTCAGGGTAATACTACTACCAGCTATGGAATAAGGAAGAAAAGTATCCGCAATACTGTTTATGAGGTGTTGATGGGTGATTGCGGCCTATATGAAGCTGTGGTTGCAACTGAGTTCAGAGGAGTTTCGGTTGTCCCAACAACGCAAAATCTGTCCGGTGCGGCAGTACAGCTGATGAGTGAGCAAAACCGTGCCGGAAAGCTGCGTAAAGCACTTGAGGATGCACGGAAATACTATGATTATATACTGATCGACTGCCCTCCGACTTTGGACATGCTTACGATAAATGCCCTTGTTGCGGCTGATTCGGTGATAATCCCCTTGCAATGCGAATTTTTGTCCCTTGAGGGACTTGTGGAACTTAACCGAACAATCGACAGGGTTAAAGATGTCTGGAACCCTGAACTTGAGATTGAGGGGATACTTTTTACAATGTATGTAGAACGGTATAAAGTTACGGGACAGATAGTAAAGGAAGTAAAAAAATATTATGCGGATAAGATTTTTGATACGGTTATTCCGAGAAATATAGCTTTATCCGAGGCACCCAGCTTCGGTCAGCCGGCGATTTATTACGACAAAAAATCCAAAGGTGCAAAGGCTTACGAGTCGCTTGCCAAAGAAATAATAAAAAAGAATAAAATGTTCCACGTGGAACAATCCTGATTTTGAAAGGAGGAAATGCTCTGCTGAGCATAATTGCAAATGGGTAAAAAGGACAGGATAAAGAACGGTCTTGACGCACTTTTTGAAGATAATTTTCACGAATCCGTGGAAAAAGCGGAGAAAAACGACAACTCTGTGAAAATGGTAAGAGTATCCCTGTTGGAGCCAAACAAAAATCAGCCAAGACAGGAATTTGACCTTGAAAAATTACAGGAGCTTTCTGCAAACATTGCTACTCACGGAGTTTTGCAGCCGATTTTGGTTCGCCCTTTGGAAAACGGCGGATACCAGATCGTTGCGGGAGAACGGCGATGGCGTGCTGCACGAATGGCGGAAATAAAGGAAGTCCCGGTTTATGTTCGGGAATTATCCGATCTTCAGGTCGCACAGGTTTCCCTTGTGGAAAATCTGCAAAGGGAGAACTTGAATCCCATTGAAGAGGCGGAAGCATACAGCCGACTGGCGACAGATTTTAACATGACCCATGATGAAATCGCAAACACTGTGGGGAAATCCCGATCCCAGATAACCAATTCTTTAAGGCTTCTGAAGCTATGCGACAGTGTGAAAAAGCTTCTTGTGGACGGCAAAATTACTGCCGGACATGCCAAAATTCTGGCGGCGGTGGATTCCGAAAGCACACAGGAATACTTTGCACAAGCGGCTGCGGATACAAACATGAGCGTTAGGACTTTTGAGAAATTCGTCAGCGGATTTCAAAAGGAAGAGCCTGAAAACACAAAATCCAAGGAAAAGAAAAAGAAAGAAAAGAAGGAAAATCCTTATCTTGTTGAAGCGAAAATTGCCATTGAAAAGGAATTCGGCAGGAAAACCCTAATATCCGAAGAAAAAAACGGTGAAATCACATTGAAAATAACCTTCTCCGATTTAGAGGACTTTAAAGAGAAAATGGCAAAAATCAAAGGATGAAATGTTCCACGTGGAACTTTAATAAATTTCAAAGGAGTAATGGAAAATGCTGGATATTAAATTGCTCAGAACAAATCCTGAGCTGGTAAAGGAAAATATTAAGAAGAAATTTCAGGACGAAAAGCTGGTCATGGTTGACGAAGTTGTGGAAATGGACAAGGAATACCGTGCGGCAAAGACTAAATGCGATGAGCTGAGAGCGAAAAGAAACTCTATGAGCAAGCAAATCGGCGGACTTATCGGAAAGGGACTAAAGGACGAAGCGGAGCAGGTAAAAGCCGAGGTTAAACAGATAGGTGATGAGCTTATTGCGCTGGAGGAGAAAGAAACAGAGCTTTCGGGAGAAATTCGCAAGCGTATGCTGGTTATTCCAAACATAATTGACGAATCGGTACCTATTGGAAAAGACGACAGCGAAAATGTTGAAATCGAAAAGTTCGGCGAGCCTGTTGTGCCTGATTTTGAAGTGCCTTATCATGTTGACATTATGGAAAGGCTTAACGGAATTGACCTTGACGCTGCAAGAAAGACCAGCGGAAACGGTTTTTATTATCTGAGCGGAGACATTGCAAGACTTCATTCGGCAATTCTTTCATATGCGAGAGATTTTATGATCGACAGAGGTTTTACCTATTATGTACCGCCGTTTATGATTCGTTCGGACGTTGTCACCGGAGTTATGAGCTTTTCGGAAATGGAAAACATGATGTACAAAATAGAGGGCGAGGACCTTTATCTTATCGGAACTTCCGAACATTCCATGATAGGCAAATTTATTGACACAATTACTCCTGAAAAAGAGCTTCCGAAAACCCTGACCAGCTATTCTCCTTGTTTCAGAAAGGAAGTTGGTGCTCACGGAATAGAAGAACGTGGAGTTTACAGAATTCACCAGTTTGAAAAACAGGAAATGATCGTTGTCTGCAAGCCTGAGGACAGCATGAAATGGTATGACAAATTATGGCAAAACAGTGTGGACTTTTTCAGAAGTCTTGACATACCTGTCCGCACGCTTGAATGCTGTTCGGGAGATTTAGCGGATCTGAAGGTAAAGAGCTGTGACGTTGAGGCATGGAGCCCACGTCAGAAGAAATACTTTGAGGTAGGAAGCTGTTCCAATTTAGGCGACGCACAGGCAAGGAGACTTGGAATCAGAATCAAGGCAGAAGACGGAAGCAAATATTTTGCACACACATTAAACAACACAGTTGTTGCTCCTCCGAGAATGCTTATTGCTTTTCTTGAGAACAATCTTAACGAGGACGGAACGGTAAGGATTCCTGAACCTTTAAGAATGTACATGGGCGGAAAAGACCACATAGGATAAGGTCTGATAAAAGAAACTAATTATCGTATAACGGGCGGTTGAAAGCAACCGCCCTACATATTAGTTTTTTTGTTGCCGGCAAGCATAGAATATGCCGTGCCGGCTCTTATTGAATCGGGAAATTTTTTTGAAACGAGTGGGAAAATGTTATCAAGTGATTTTAAAAGGGGAATTAAGGACGGGATTCCCATTGCATTGGGATATTTATCGGTATCCTTCGGATTTGGCATAATGGCTGTCAATTCGGGAATTTCCGTACTTGCGGCGGTTATAATATCATTAACCAATCTTACCTCCGCAGGGCAGGTAGCCGGCATTTCGGTTATTGCCGCAGGGGGAACATACATTGAAATGGCATTAACACAGCTTATAATTAATCTCAGATACGCATTAATGAGCTTATCTTTATCCCAGAAGCTGGACAAAAAATTTACCTCCCTAAGCCGATTAGCCGTTTCTTTCGGAATAACCGACGAGATTTTTGCAGTGGCATCGGGACATCCGGGAGAGGTATCAAAAAAATACATGGCGGGGCTTATATCTTTACCGCTTATTGGCTGGACGCTGGGTACTTTCCTGGGCGGAGCTGCCGGAGAGATACTTCCCCAGCGGTTAAACGCTGCATTGGGAATAGCCATTTACGGTATGTTTATTGCGATTTTTGTTCCTGCGGCTAAAAAAGCAAAAGGAGTACTGGCGGTTGTGGTTTTTGCTGTAGTTTTAAGCTGTTGTTTAAAATACATTCCCATATTCAGCGGAGTATCACAAGGCTTTGCAATCATCATATGTGCAATTACAGCATCGCTGTTGGGAGCGATCATATTCCCCATAAAGCAGGAAGAGGGGGCGACTGAAGATGAGCGTTAGTCTTATTATATACATAGCTGTCATGGCCATAGTAACTTATCTCATAAGAATGGCTCCTATTATGATCTTCAGGCGGAAAATCGAATCACGGTTTATACGCAGTTTTTTATACTATGTACCCTATGCGGTGTTGGGAGCTATGACGATACCTGCGGTTTTATATTCCACAGAATCAATGTTTTCGGCTTTGGCAGGAACCATAACTGCTTTTATTCTTGCATATTTCAACCGCTCTCTTTTAGTGGTGGCGGTATCTGCCAGCGGGGCGGCTTATCTGGCACAATGGGTTTTAGTTTTATTAAAATAGTAAAGGATTGTTTTTATGTCAACGATTTGTGCGGTTTCAACACCTCTTGCACAAGGAGGACTTTCGGTAATCAGAATCAGCGGTGAAAAGGCTTTAGACATTGCCGAAAGGATCTTTATACCCTTTGGAGGGAAAAAGGTAAAAGAAATGAAGGGGCATACCTGTGTTTACGGCAGGGTTACAAATCCATATGACGGCAGGCAGATGGACGACGCCGTTCTCACTGTTTTTATTGCCCCAAGATCTTACACGGGAGAGGACACTGCGGAAATATCCTGTCACGGCGGAGTATTCATAACAAAAGAGATCTTACGTTTATGCACCGACTGCGGAGCTATTCTTGCGGAAAAAGGGGAATTTACCAAGAGAGCCTTTTTAAACGGAAAACTATCCCTTACCCAGGCGGAGTCGGTAATGGAGCTTATTTCTGCTCAGGGAGAGCAGGCGTTACGCTCTGCTAACCTTACGAGAGAAGGCAGGCTTTTCAATGAGATCTCGGGAGCCGCTAAAGAGCTTATACGCATACTTGGAGAGCTGGCGGCATGGGTGGATTATCCCGAAGAGGACTTACCGGACATTGAAGCTCCTACTCTGACCAAATCTATAGAGGACATTCTCGGAATAATAAACCGCATACTTACGGACTATGACAGCGGTTTACTCATACGGAACGGATTGGACGCAGTTATTGCCGGAAAGCCCAATGTAGGAAAATCAACTTTAATGAACATGCTTTTAGGATATGACCGTTCCATAGTAACGGACATTGCGGGAACGACGAGAGATGTAATCGAGGAGTCGGCTCGGATAGGCGATATCACTTTAAGGCTATCGGACACGGCAGGAATAAGAGACACAGAAAATCCCGTAGAGCAGATGGGCGTTGAGCTTGCAAGAAAAAGGCTCAGGGAATGCGATTTAGTTATAGGGGTTTTTGATTCATCAAAGAAGCCGGACGATGAAGACAGAGAGCTTCTGGATTATGTATGCGGACTTGGGAAAAAGCTATTGATCATATTGAACAAATCGGACTTAGAGCAGGTTATATCCCCTGACGACATGAAGAAATACAGCGAACACATAATTATTATTTCGGCAAAAAACAACGAGGGAAGAAAAGAAATTCAAGCTGAATTAGAAGATATTTTCCACTTAGGAGAATTTGATCCCGACAGCACGATTTTTGCCAACGAGAGGCAGAAAGCCTGTGCCGAAAGGGCGAAAAAATATTTGGGGCAGGCACTTGAAGCGTTGAAATCGGGAGAAACTTTAGACGCTGTGACTGTTACCATTGATTATGCCGCAAATGCGTTACTTGAGCTTACGGGTGAACGGGTATCGGAAGCGGTTGTGGACGAAGTATTCTCCAAATTCTGTGTAGGAAAATAGCGGGCAGAAGCAAGTGCAGGATTCTGATTTCTAACTTCTATTAGAGCAAAAATTTTGTTGCATTAAATAAAAAATATTATAATTTATGACCGATGTCCCCGTCTCTTAGGCGGCGGATATTATAGACTTTTTGAATGTGAGGAGTGGTGAAATGGGAAAAGAAAACAAATATTTCAAGGCTTTGAAAGCGGCTTTTCCATACACCATTCCGATTTTTGCGGGATTTTGGTTCTTAGGGCTTACATATGGAATTTACATGAATGTTTCCGGATTCAGCTTTATTTATCCCATGCTAATGAGCATGACTATTTATGCAGGCTCAATGGAATTTGTAACTGTAAACCTACTTTTAGGCTCCTTTAATCCTCTTCAGGCTTTTGCTATGGCACTGATGATCAATGCACGGCACTTATTCTATGGAATTTCCATGCTGGACAAGTTCAAAGGCTTGGGGTGGAAGAAGATTTACTTGATTTTCGGGCTTTGTGATGAAACTTTTTCAATAAATTATTCTGCTGACATACCAAAAGATGTGGACAGGGGGCTATTTATGTTTTTTGTCACACTACTTAATCAGATTTACTGGGTTTTTGGTTCTACCTGCGGCGGGATTTTCGGTTCATTTATCAGTATCAGCACTAAGGGTTTGGATTTTGCAATGACGGCTTTATTTATTGTAATATTCCTTGAGCAATGGCTAAAGGAGAAAAATCATGCCAGCAGTATTATTGGGCTGGGGATATCATTGATTTGCTTAATTGCTTTCGGTTCGGACAATTTTATTATTCCTGCAATGGTGGGAATTTTAGCGACTATTACTTTTATTCGCACTCCCCTTGAAAGGAGCGGCAAAATATCATGACGGTAACTCAACAAATTATCACGATTGTAATGGTTATAATTGCTACAATGCTGACAAGATTTTTGCCCTTTATTATTTTTCCCGGCGGCAAGCGAACTCCAAAATA
>JBJERB010000035.1:0-15662 GCA_051882055.1 Oscillospiraceae bacterium | reverse complement strand
AGAAAGGGCTGCCCCTAAAAATTTATGAAGCTTTGACTTTTTCGACAAGTTCTAAGCCCCACTTTTGTGAGGCTTATTTTTTATTTTATTAAATTTCACCGAGAATTGCCGCCGCTTTTTCTGCACTGTAATATGTCTGCAAATGCTCTTCGTCTACTCTGTCAAGCTCGGTTACAGGCAAAGTTGAAAGCAACGTCCAACCCAAATCCAGAGTTTCTTCAATCGAACGGTTCACTTCAAAGCCCTGATTTATAAATTTCTCTTCAAATAGCTTTCCGAATTTAATATATTTCTTGTCCACGTCCGAAAGCTCTTCTTCTCCGATTACCGATGCCAACGCTCTTGCGTCCTGAACCTTTGCATAGGCAGCAAAAAGCTGGTTAGCTACCATGGAGTGGTCTTCCCGTGTATAACCCTCTCCTATACCGTCCTTCATAAGTCTTGAAAGAGACGGAAGCACCGAAACAGCAGGGTATATTCCTGTCTGATCAAGGTTTCTGTCAAGAACGATCTGTCCCTCGGTTATATATCCCGTAAGGTCGGGAACAGGATGTGTAATATCATCGTTAGGCATAGTAAGTATGGGAATCTGTGTTACCGAACCCTTTGAACCTTTAACAACTCCGGCTCTTTCATATAGAGAAGCGAGATCGGAATACAGATATCCGGGATATCCTTTTCTTGCAGGAATTTCACCCTTTGAAGATGAAAACTCTCTCAGTGCCTCTGCATAAGATGTCATATCCGTAAGTATTACAAGAATATGCATATCATGCTCGAAAGCAAGATATTCCGCACAAGTCAATGCACATCTTGGCGTAAGAATTCTTTCGATTATGGGGTCGTTGGACAGATTTAAAAACATTGCAACTCTTTGGAGAGAACCGTTTTCCTCAAAGCATCTCTTGAAATAATCCGCAACGTCGTTTTTAACTCCCATTGCTCCAAAAACTATGGCAAACTCCTGACCGTTTTCTTCGGCGATCTTAGCCTGCTTTACTATCTGCACCGCAAGTTTATTGTGGGAAAGTCCCGAGCCTGAAAAAATAGGAAGCTTCTGTCCCCTGATCAATGTCATGAGTGCGTCTATTGACGATATTCCCGTATTTATATAGTTTCTTGGGTATGTTCTTGCCACGGGATTCAGGGGCATTCCGTTTATATCCGCATATTTTTCAGGGTATATGTCCCCAAGTCCGTCAATCGGCTTTCCTGCTCCGTTGAAAATTCTGCCCAGCATTTCGGTGGAAAGAGGCAGTTCCATAGGCTTTCCCTGAAATTTCGTAGTAGTGTTAGTCAAAGACAAACCCTTTGTTCCCTCAAAAACCTGAAGTACTGCCTTATCCTCTGCAACTTCCACCACTCTCGCAAGACGTTCGGTACCGTCTGACAATTTCAGCTTTGCCATTTCGTCATAAGATATCCCTTTGACTTTATCAAGCACTACAAGAGGACCGTTAATCTGATTTAATCCGATATATTTTAAATTCAATTACGATACCTCCCCTATTGCTGCAAAATCGCTTTCCATTGTTTTTTCATATTCCCCGAACATTTCAGGCTTATCATTCGGGATATCATATTTTACTTTAATCAGCTTTTCAATCCAACCGCTGTTTATAATTTTATTTATATCTCCGCCTTTTTCAAGCTTATCCTTTGAAAGCTCATAGAATTTTAATATGAGCTTCATCATACGGTACTGCTTTTCAAGAGGAACATAGGTATCGTCCTTATGATAAGCATTTTGCTGTAAGAAACCAACTCTTATTATCCTTGCCGTTTCGATAAGCAGCTTCTGGTCGTCCGGCAGAACGTCGGTACCCATCAGCTTTACTATTTCCATCAAGGTATTCTCTTCCACAAGAATATTGGATATCTCCTGTCTCGCAGGTATAAAATCAGGAGTTACATTTTCGTCATAAAACTCTTTTAGATCCTCTGCATATTCGGAATAGCTTGTGTTCCAGTTAATAGCCGGATAATGTCTTGCATAAGCCAAAGACTTATCCAAAGCCCAGAAGCATCTTACAAAACGCTTTGTGTTCTGAGTTACAGGCTCCGAGAAATCTGAACCCTGAGGGGATACTGCTCCGATAATCGTTACCGAGCCTTCTCCTCCGCCCAGCGGACGAACATATCCTGCACGCTCATAGAACTCCGAAATTCTCGACGGCAGATATGCCGGGAAGCCCTCCTCGGCAGGCATTTCCTCAAGACGTCCCGAGATCTCACGCAGAGCCTCTGCCCAACGGCTTGTGGAATCCGCCATAATGGCTATATGATAACCCATATCACGATAATATTCCGCCAGAGTAATTCCTGTATAAATCGACGCTTCTCTTGCGGCAACCGGCATATTTGAGGTGTTTGCAATTAGCACTGTCCTGTCGGTAAGCGGTCTGTTTGTTTTTGGGTCGATAAGCTCTGAAAACTCCTCCAGAACCTGAGTCATTTCATTTCCACGCTCTCCGCAGCCTATATATACGATTATATCTGCGTCGCACCATTTTGCCAGCTGATGCTGAGTCATAGTTTTACCCGTACCGAATCCGCCGGGTATTGCCGCCGTGCCTCCTTTGGCTATAGGAAGAACGGTATCAATAATTCTTTGTCCCGTAACAAGAGGACGTGTTATAGGAAGTCTTTCCGCACACGGTCTCGGCGTTCTTATAGGCCATTTCTGACACAGAGTCAATTCCTCAACATCACCCAAAGGTGTTCTTATTTTAACCACGGTATCATTTATTCTGTATTCTCCGTCATCGGCAGTCCATATTACCTTACCTCCCTTTGAAAGAGGAGAAAGCATACATTTATGAGTAATTACCGCCGTTTCGGGACAAGTACAGTAAACCTCTCCGGCAGAAAGATTATCTCCTGTCTTAACCGTTACGGTACAATTATATTTTTTCTCCTCGTCCAAAGACGTAACCTCTGCACCGTCAGCTATAAAAGCACCGCTTATCTCGCTTAATTTGCGAAGCGGTCTTTCTATTCCGTCGAATATATTGCTTATTATTCCCGGTCCCAAAGTACATGACATAGGACTTCCCGTGCCGACAACCGGCTCACCCGGAACAAGACCTGTCGTGCCCTCATATACCTGAACTGTCGTAAAATCCTCAGCAACACCGATAACCTCTCCGATGAGTCTTTTGTTACCTACATAAACCATTTCAAGCATGGAGAAGGTTTTTGTATTTGCTATTTTTACAACAGGACCGTTTATTGAGTATATTTTATCCATAAAAATCTCCCTTGTTAAACCGTTTTGTGTAAGAATCGTGATCTCATAGTGCAAGTTCGGAAATATTACAGAAGTTCTCTTTCTCTTCTTCCAGTGCCGAATCAAAAGTACAGTCGAGCAGGACATTTATCTGGGGAAAAGACATTGCCAGACCTCCGAGAACAACCGTAGGATCGATTTTTACTTCAACCCCCGTTTTTTCTCTTATAATCTCGGCATACTTCTCATCCTGTCTGCCCAGAAATACAATTCCCTCTTCTCCCGGGAATTTATTTATACAAGCGTCGGCAAGCTTCAAAAGATACTTATCATACTCACCGCTGTTTCTGAATTCTTTCAGATTTTCCTCTACTTTAGTCAACACCTTATTTTCAATGCTCTTTCTGTAAAGCAAAACATTCCTTTTTGAATTCAGCTGTTTAGCAGAAATCTCTCTGACTATTCTTGCCTGAGAGTTTTTTTCTATTTTAAGAAATTCAGATTTTTCTTTGCTAAGTACTGTGCTTTCAATATCTTTTCTTTTCTTTTCTGCGTCTTTACGAGCTTTGCTGATTAAATTATCCGCTCTGTTTTCGGCTTCGGTGAAAACTGCGTTTTTAAATCGCATAAGCTTATTATCTTCAGCCACGTTATTCATCTCTCTTTCAAAGCATAGTGCAGTAATTTCCCTGTTTACAGCTTGATACCCACCGCTTCCGCAATATATCGGGAAATGGTTTCAGAAATGCCTGACGTAGCGTGCCTGTCGGGTATTTCTACAATAAGAGGGGATTTTCTGTTAAGCTTATAATCATAAATCTTTTCTCTGCACTGCTTTACTGTGATTTCCGTCATAAGGATTACTCCTACGTCTTCCATTTCCATTGCCTTATCCAAAGCGGCAGAAATCTCATCAGGAGTATGAACCACAACGCCTTCTATTCCGCTTAACCTCATACCCATCTGAGTATCAATATTATCACTTATTAAAAAGAATTTCATAATTACATTCCCAGTGCTGCACCTACGTTTGAAATAATCAAAATAGCAATAAGCAGACCGTAAAGTGCAATACCTTCTCCGAGAACCACGAAAATCAAAGCCTTAACGAAAGCTTTAGGATCTTCCGAAACCGCTCCGATAGCCGCCGGTGCACCTGCGGCAACTGCAATACCGGAACCAACGCAGGCAAGACCTACAGCCAGTGCAGCGGCAAGATATCCCAAGCCGGCTCCTGTTGATAATGCGGCAATAATGCCTTCATCTCCTGCAGCCGAAACAAAATTACCTACAGGCAGAATCAACGCTGCCGCCATTACTCCGAAGAAAGAACACAAATTCGCAATAAATGCACCCTTCGGCGATTTACCGTTTTTGATTTTCTTAGCCATAACAATGAAAGGCACACAAATAAGAGCCACAATTACCAAAGGCAAAACAAACAATTCCAACATAACATTTCCTCCAAATTCTAAATTAATCTATCTGTGACGAGAATTCTACCTTCACAGGTTCAAAGGGCTTTCCGTTGCCCTCATAGAAACGTGAAAAGATCTCATAGAATTCAAGTCTTATTATCTGAATGGCAACTATCATGCCCTCCATAACCATAACGAATGCATTTCCCAGTACTGCGACCAAAGGCTGTCCCACAGCACCCACGCCTTCCATAAGCGTCATAACCACAAGCATCATACCTGCATGGGAAAGTACAAATCCTCCGACTCTGAGGAATGACATTGTATTAGATACATAGCTTAATACAAACTCAAACATTTCAAAGAAATTCTCTACTATAAATCCGCCTATAGTCATTTCTTCGTCGTCTTCGGAAAGCTTGAATTCCTTGTATTTTAACGCTATGGAAAAAGGCACTCGGCAGAAAATACATATTCCGGGAATAACAATAAGGAAAATTACAAACATCGGCGACATTATTTTTATGTCCCAGAGCATTGTTCCCGCAACTCCCAGCATAATTGACGAATAGAAAATAAGTCCTGCTATTCCGTTACAGCCGAAAACTGCTTTTTCGTAATCCTTTTCTTTAAATCCGATATATATATTTATGAGCATTGACATTATAATCAACGCCACACCGATCGCCACGGCGGTAATAAGAATAAAGTTTGTCTGCTTAAACACTTTCAGAGGCAGGAATCCGATTCCCAGCTTTTCATACAGAGGGTCAAGCAGTTCTTCAAATCCGAACACCGAGCCGTAAAGCGTACCGAACACCATGCTTGACAGGCCCACACGGGTAAATATTCCTCCCGCCTGTTTTGATATTTTTTTGCTGACAAAAAAGCCTGCAAGAAATACTACCAAGCCTTGTCCCAGATCACCGAACATTATTCCGAAAAGCAATGCATAGGTTATCGCCACAAATGACGTAGGATTAAATCCTCCGTAATCGGGCAGACCGTACATCTCCACCATCATACCGAAAGGTCTTGTAAACCATGAGTTTTTCAACACAGTGGGAGGCGTACAGCATGGATCTGCGTCAGGAGGCATAAACGCCGCCGAAACGGTTTCCATATTTTCAAACAGCTTCTCAAAATACGATTCTTTCTTCTCCGGAATGAATCCCTTTATGTAAAACTTTCCGTGAACGTTCCCCACATTCTTTCTCAGCTCAAAAATATCATTTTTATATTTAAGCTTTGAAAATGCAGATAACAGATTACTTTCAGTTTCTTCGGCAATCTCGTGAATCTCTTCGTCTATTCTTTTCACAATTTGGCTGTTCTCTTCAATTTCAGCGTCAAGCCGAACGAAAGCCTCGCTTGTGTTTCCGGTTACGAAATCCGGTATCATTATCCTTTCAAAATACAGGGATTTGAACATATCGTCTACTGCGTCTTTGTCCTCTTGGGGACAAAAATACATTCCCCAGCAAAAATTCCTGTCGCTGTCAAAGGGTACAAAAAAGAAATCCATATCCTTGTAATATTCCAGCTTCTCTCGGTTATCTACAGGAAGCTTTCCGACCCTGACCGCCACATGTCTGCATGCGAAGATTTTATCAAAATCCTCATTCAGACCGTTAAGATGCTTTATCTGCTTTTCCGCAGCCTTTCTTTCTGAAATGATTTGCTGAGCCTTTTGCTTTTCCTGTGCAAGACCATTATATTTATCCGTTAGATCATCGCAGAACTGTTCAAAATCCCGTGGGCTTTCAAGGCTGCAGCGTTTAGCGTCTGCTTCTTTAAGCTTTATTCCGAGATTTCCCGCCAAGGTTGCAAGACGCTTGAGAACCGGTTGATATGGATTTTTCTCATTCAGCAATTTCATATTCTTGCTTTCCGCAGATGAAAAAGCCTGCTCCATATGGAAACAGCCGCTTTCACAGCATTTTTCAAGAGCCTCATCAAGCTCGCTCATTAATCCTACAACATTAACAAGTTTCATTTTTTCCGTTGCCATATTTTATATACATGCTCTAAAAAGCATTTCCTCCTTTCATGACAGTATTCAATAAGGGGCTTGTCCCGTCATTCAGTAGGAGATTTAACTCCTGCTAAATGATATATGGAATCCGCCTGCCTACAATGCAAGCCAAAGCTTGTATGGGCGGGGGACATCTTGCCTAAGCTATATTTAATCTAAAAAACAATCAGATTTTTTTCGATATAAGCGGGATCGACTTCATATCTTATCCCCTCGATAATGTGAATTATATTCTTTACCTCTATGTCGCAAAGCTTCATAAAAGCGTAAATCACAACCGGTGCGGAACATGATCTTGCAACAACATGCTTCATCATACTGCATAAAAAAGTCTGAAATCTGATTTCGATATATTCATCGCTTACAAATTCATCTTTTCCGTATGACATTTTTTTCAGCATTTCCAGCATCTGCTCTGCCGTTTCTTTTTCATATAAGCTGTTCATACGGCGTTTTCCTATTCTGGTAAAGGGGATCTCTTCAGCTTTTATCTGCTGAGCGTTATATCCGAAAAACGCCTTTTTGCGGTAAGCGTTTACTATGTTGATTACATCAACCTCGGCAAATATTATTTTCTTCAGCTGCTGTACATCTTTATTAAGGAAATTATCTTCCACATATTTAATAAGCCTGCTGTAATAAAAAGTTATGAGCAGTCTTTCACATTCGCCGTAATCAATTCCTCCGTTTTCATCAACCGGCAGTTTTGAAAGCAACTTGTCATAAGGAGTCCCTTTTAATACTTCTCTCAGTTGCTCTTCACTGTCTACGGCCCCTAGCTTTAAAAGGTCAAGCTTGGAACGCTTTCTTGCATACATAGGAACGTTTGCAATAGAATCATTTACAACATGAGTATTAATTCTGTTGACCGCTTCAATAATCTGTTCTACCTCGATTTTCTGTATCAGAAAATTATAAAACGGCGTACTGTCAAGCCTTTGAAATTTGCAAAGTCTGACATAAATATCAAAATTGCTTTTTTTCAAAAGTTCTTCTAAAAAACCTCTGTGAATTGTATTGGGATCGATGTCTGCCAGAGCTTCTTTGAAACGGGGTGATTTTTTAAGATATTCTGCCAGCTCTGCCACGCTTCGCTTGCCTGTCATTTCATGATAGTTTTCCTTTGTAAGCATTTTTCCGTGAACGGCATGTATCTTTGCTACCGTTGCATTAGTGGAATAACCGTCTAACAATCAATCAACCCCTTTCCTCATATTTATATATCCTACAGCGAAACAATCCTTTCGGTTATTTCTTCTTCCCATTTTTCATGATTAGCCTCATAGATCTTATTAATTTCGTTTATTCTTTTTTCTTCTTCAATCTTGATTTCTTGTTCTGCGGCAGATATTTTTTCATCTGCCTCGGCATTTTTAACTTTATCGTAATTCTTTATATTTTCAGCTGATTTCTCTTTCAGTCGATTATTTTCTTCTTCGCATTCTTTCAGCAGCTGAGTACTTTTTTCTTCTGCTGTTTTGAGCTTTTCTTCAGCCATTTTTTCAGCGTTTAATATTTCAGCAATAATATCCATAAATCTATCATTCCTCTCCAAAGATCATATCGTCTGAAATTCACAAAGCACCGGTTTTCCATTAGTACCCAAAGGCACACATCCATCCGGTCATATTATTTAAACCATACCGTATATTTTACACCTTTTCACATTGTTTTTCAAGAGATTTGACCCATGATTTACTTATTTGTCATACTTTTTTGTGACAATCCACCAAACCCATGTATTAAAAATATACATCTTGCACAACAATTTGCTATAAAAGCCTTTCTCTGTTTTTGTTCACAATAGACATTATTATTTTGTTGACAATAGTAAATTCGGCGGTTTGACGGTCAAAAACGCCTTGACAAAGAACGCAAAACATGGTATATTTGTAGTTGTTTTAAATACACTTGTGCGTTGGGGGTGGACTTATTTTGCCGAAAAAAGACGGAAAACCCGTAATAGTCAGCACTGATGTACTTCCTGACATCATTCTGAAAGTACTAAAAGCCAAACAAATGCGTGCAAGAGGAGAGGTTTCCACCTCGGCTCAGGCTTGCAGGGCTGTCGGGATATCACGAAGTGCCTATTATAAATATAAAGACTCGGTATTCAATTATGAAGAGCAGTTTACCAACAATATTATGTCGGTTTACTGCGTTTTAAGAGATGAAAAGGGCGTGCTTTCCTCTATTATCTCAAAGCTGTATGAGCTTAACACGAATATTCTCACTATTAATCAGAATATTCCCATAGATTCTGTTGCTACGGTAACAATTTCTTTGAGATTCGATTATGCAAATCAAAGCACTGCAAATCTGAAAAAAGCTCTTCTTGATCTGGATGGAGTTGTTGACGTTAAAATTATTTCGGGAGAATAAACGTAAGTTTTTGAACTGTTGGCCATTATCCATAGGAAAACATAACCAAAAGCTCCCCTCAGCAATGGAACTTAAAGTAATATATGAAATTGTGTATAGAAAAGGATGGTATTATTCATGTCTAATGTAGGAATTATCGGATACGGAGTTGTAGGCTCCGGAACTGTTGAACTTTTTGAAAAAAATCGTGAAGCTATATGCAAAAAGGTAGGAAAGGACTGCGACATAAAATATATTCTCGATTTGAGAGATTTTCCCGACAGCCCTTTTGCCGATAAAATGATAAAAGATTTTAACATCATGCTTGAAGATGATGAAATAGAAGTTGTTGCCGAAGTTGTGGGCGGAACTACATTTGCTTATGACTACACAAAGAAACTCCTTTCCAGAGGCAAAAGCGTTGTTACTTCAAATAAAGAGCTTGTTGCCGCACACGGTGCCGAGCTTATCGCTCTTGCACAGGAGCATAACTGCAATTATCTGTTTGAAGCAAGCGTAGGCGGCGGTATTCCTATTATCAGACCTCTTAACAAATGCCTTGCCGGAAATGAGATCGAACAGATAAGCGGTATTCTTAACGGTACCACAAACTTTATCCTTTCAAAAATGATAAAGGAGCAAATGGATTTCGATACCGCTCTTAAAATGGCTCAGGATCTGGGCTATGCGGAAAAAGATCCTACTGCCGATATCGAAGGTCACGACGCTTGCAGAAAGATCTGCATTCTCGGCTCTCTTGCATACGGCAAGCATATCTATCCGGAATCAGTTCACTGCTCCGGAATTTCCAATATTACGCTTGACGATGTGGAATATGCCGAAAACGCAGGTTATGCAATAAAGCTTATAGGTTCTGTAAAACCCGTGGACGAAAACCACGTAACAGCCATTGTATGCCCAAGACTTGTTCCAAAGAGCAATCTGCTCGCTTCTGTTGACGAAAACTACAACGCTATTTCCGTTACCGGCGACGGAGTGGGAGATGTTTTGTTCTATGGACAGGGTGCAGGTAAACTTCCGACTGCTTCCGCAGTAGTAGGCGATATTATCGACTGTCTTAAACATCATAACAGGGTGCTTGCCCTTACATGGGAAGACTGCCATGACAAAGACTATGTGATCAATTATAAAAAGGCTGAAGTATCCATTTATGTCCGCATAAAAGCCGAAAATGCCGATGAACTGAAATCCTCAATTTCCGAAATGTTCGGCAAACTTATGTACATTGAAAGAACCGGAAGACCGGATAATGAGATCGCATTCATTACTCCTGTTATGGTGGAGGAGGATATCGACGCAAATCTTACTATTCTCTCTCATTCCTGCGAAATCGCCAGCAAAATCAGACTGTACTAATTCTTTTAAGGACGTATTCATATGTTTAAAATTCAAATTCCTGCAACGTCAGCCAATCTGGGTGCCGGTTTCGACGCACTCGGTCTTGCACTGACTTATTATAACTACGTTGAAATGGAAGAGAGCGACACCATCGACATTTCTTCTACAGACGGTCTGGACGTTCCCACTGACGAGCAGAATTTAATCTACATTTCAGCCAAAGACCTGTTCAACGTGTGCGGGAAAGAGCTGAAAGGACTTAAACTCATCCAGACAAACAATATTCCCATGACAAGAGGATTAGGTTCTTCCTCTGCATGTATTATTGCAGGTCTGGTGGGTGCAAACAAAATCCTTGGAAATCCCCTGACTAAAGACGATCTTGTTGATCTTTCGGCACAGATCGAAGGGCATCCTGATAATACCGCTCCGGCTCTGCTGGGCGGAATCGTTACCGCCGTATTTGACGGAAGAAAGGTTCACTGGGTAAAGCAGGAAGTTTTCACAAAGCTCAAATTTGTAGCGATTATCCCCGACTTTGAGCTTAAAACCGAAGAAGCACGAGCTTGTCTTCCCAAAGAGATTTCACACAAGGACGCAGTTTATAATCTTTCAAGAGCGGCTTTGTTTTCAGCTTCTCTGCTTACCGGCAAGTTTGAAAACCTGCGTACTGCCGTTCATGACAGACTTCATCAGCCTTATCGTATGCAGCTTATACCCCATTGCAGAGAGGTCTTTGACATTGCATATACTCACGGAGCTTATGCGGCATATATCAGCGGAGCCGGTCCCACAATAATGGCTATTGTAGACGAAGGGAACAAATACTTTGCCGGCAAAATGAAGTTTTCACTTGACAATGTGGGACTGACAGGCTGGCAGGTTCACGAATTTCACATTGATAACGAGGGAACAAAAATAATAGAAAACTAAAATATTCCGGCGGCATATTGCCGCTGTTTATTTTTAACGGCAGGTGAAACTATGCTTATAAAAAAAAATGAACTCAAAAAGCTGTTTGCCGAGGGCGGCATTCCGGTAGATGACCGCCAATACGACAGATTGTTTAAATACAGTCGTCTGCTTGTGGAATGGAATGAAAAAATAAATCTTACCGCCATTACCGATCCTGAGGGGATAGCCCTCAAGCATTTTTACGACAGTGTTTATCCGTTTACACTTATCGACATCAAAGAAAATGCAGATATAATCGACGTGGGAACAGGTGCAGGATTTCCCTCCTGTCCTTTGAAAATTTTCAGAAATGACATTAATCTTACCCTGCTGGACAGTCTTAATAAAAGGATCAGATTCTTACAAGAGGTTTCGGACAAACTTGAATTAGGTGCAAAATGCATTCACGCAAGAGCCGAGGAAGCAGGCAGAAATCCCGAATTTCGTGAAAAATACGACATTGCCTGTGCAAGAGCGGTAGCAAATCTTACAGAGCTTTGCGAATACTGCCTGCCCTTTGTAAATGTGGGTGGCAGATTTGTTGCCCTCAAGGGTTCAAATGGGCTTGATGAGCTGAAAGACGCACAAAATGCCGTCAAAATTCTCGGCGGTGAAGTGGAAACGGTAAAAGAATACTCTCTGCCAAACGGCGACGGCAGAGTGCTTATAACAATAAAAAAGACTGCCCCCACTCCGGGAAAATACCCTCGGAACAAAGGACAGATGAAAAAGAAAAGACTGTAAATATAGAAAACGGGTGAAAGTCTTACCCGTTTTTATTATTTTTACACAAATTAAAGAACTAATGTTCCACGTGGAACATTAGTTCTTTTGCTCGTTTAATACAATTATCTGTTCAGATATTCCAGATTTTTAGAAATAAGCTCACATCTCTGCTTTACGCAGTCTACAGAACGCAGGGGATCTGACGGTGTGTTAAATGTATAATCCATCAGCTTGTCTATAGTTGTGGAAGCGACATGAAGTCTTGTATCCGATGAAGCATAATAAATATAAACATCGCCGTTTTCACGAACTATTGCACCGTTTGTAAAGCATACGTTGGAAACGTCACCTACACGCTCAGCTCCGTGAGGTGCAATAAACAGTCCCGATGGCGAAGCAATCAGCTTGCTTGGATCGTTAAGGTCTGTTGCAAACACGTAAATAACATATCTGAGACCTGCGGCTGTATTTCTTACGCCGTGAGCTATGTGGATCCAGCCCTTAGGAGTCTTTATAGGAACAGCTCCCGCACCGTTTTTAACCTCGGTAATTGTATGATACTGTCTTGGAGAAATGACAACTTCATCTGTGCAGATAACAGGGTTTGTAATATCTTCAACAAGTCCGAAGCAAACTCCTCCGCCTGAACCTGTATCAATAAAATCGTCCTGAGGACGTGTATAGAAAGCATACTTGCCGTCAACAAATTCAGGGTGAAGCACAACGTTTCTCTGCTGAGGTGATTTTGAAATCAAGTTAGGCAGACGCTCCCATGTTTTCAGATCCTTTGTTCTTACAATGCCTGCCTGTGCAGTAGCGGCAGAAAGATCATTGCTGGTCTTGTCTTTGCTTTCCGAACAGAAAACACCGTAGATCCAACCATCTTCGTGCTGAGTCAGACGCATATCATACACATTTGTTTCCTCAGGTTCTGTATCGGGAAGCTGAACCGGATAATCCCAGAATCTGAAACCGTCAACAGGGCTTTCACTTTCCGCAACGGCAAAGAATGATTTACGGTCGTTGCCCTCGACTCTTGCTACAAGATAATACTTGCCGTTCATATATATTGCACCTGAATTAAGTACCGCATTAATTCCCAGACGCTCCATAAAATAAGGATTTGTTTCGGGATTCATATCATATTTCCAGATAACCGGAGCATGAGCCGCCGTAAGCACGGGATTTACATATCTGTCGTAAATGCCGTTATAGCATGGTGCTTTTTCATTCTTTTTAGCAATCAACGCTTCGTATTCATCAATTACTCTCTTCTTGTTTTCTTCAAAACTCATTTTTTAATCCATTCCCTTCATAAGATTAAGCCTTGTTAAAGCAAGGTTATTATACTATATTTTCATCTTTATTGCAACACTTTTCAACAAAGTTATTCAAATAATTTTTATCTTTTTGCATTAATGCCTTTAATAAGATGACTTCATTCAGCTGTTATAGTATTTCCACATTTCATCATGGATTGCGTCAGCGGCTCTGGCTACTCTTTGCAGTCTTGCCGCACTGACTCTGTCGGTAAGGCATATAAGCACATACGGGTGTTCCGACTCAACTACTGCGGTATCATGATGATAAACATCGGTCCAGCCGCATTTTGAATAAACCGTATACTTGCCTCCCAGACCTATACGGAAATTACTGGACGTAGATTTTTTAAGTTCATTCCTCATAAAAGCTCCGTATTTTCCGTTATAAAGATAATTATACATCTGAATCCATTCCCGTGCAGAATCCGCAGCGGACACGACTCCCCAACGTACAGACGGTGATACGGAAGTGCGGCACCCGAGAGATGCTATGTATTTATTATAACCCGAATAGCCGAAATAGTCCTGAAGCATATAATATCCGCAGTTATCGCTGTAAGCACAGATATTATGAAACACCTGTTTAAGCGTATATTTAGTTCCGAATTTTGAATTTTTTATTACACCCGAACCGCTTGAATAATCGCTCTTATTATAAGTAAGCACTGTATTCATATCAGGAGTTCCGTCTTCCATACAATTCAAAGCATACAGCATATAAGGCATTTTTACCGTGCTGGCTGTACCGAAATAAGAATTAGCGTTATAGCCTACCATTGCCCCGCTGTCAAGATCCAGCAACACAAAACCTGCAGTTCCGCCCAGGCATGTGAGAGCATTTGTCAGTTCTTTTTTCTTTGCGGAAGAGATTTTATAGCCCTGAGCATTAACAGAAGTAACCGAATTAGAATTGCTATAACCGTTTAGCACTTGATTATAACTAAGATCGGAGAATACTCTTACCGCTTTTGGCTGTGAGCAAGGTCCAACGGCAGTATTACCCGATTTTACAAAAGCTCTTACCTTTATATAAACCTTTTTTCCTGCAAGACTTGTGGTTGACCAGCTGAAAGTCTTGTTTCCGTTAATCTGCTTCAAAAGTTTATAACTGCCGTTTTTTGACGTACTGTAATAAATCTGATATCCGTCGGCACCGGATACCTTTGACCACGAAATCTTTAAATTGTTCTTTTTAACTGCGGTCTTTACCGTTTTTACCTGTGCAGGCTTACTTACAAAGGTTTGCTTGTTCATATCGCCCAAATAATATTTGCCGTTATACTTTTTTACAGCCCTGACAACAAATATATTTTTCTGACCGGCAGTCCTGCCTTCCACCTTAAAATATGTATTACTGCCTAAAGCTATACGTTCATATTTCTCGGTTTTTGAATTATACATATAAACCCTATATTCATCAGCTCCGCTTACCTTATCCCAGACAAGGGTATAACCGGAGGAAGTTACGTCCTTTACTGTAAAACTACTTGTTTTTGCAGGAACTGTAACTCCGTCAACATTAGAAAATTTACTGTAGAATTTGTTGTCCCCGACTTTTATATATGCCCTGACTCTGAATTTATATACCGTACCTGATTTCAGATTAAAAGGAACATATTTCAGTGAAGTCGTATCAGATAATGTTTTCCACTGTTTTATCGCCGAATTATAGCATTGCACCTCATATCCCGACGCACCGCTCACCTTATTCCACGAAACAGTAAACGTATTGGATTTATTCCCTGTAACGGACAGGCCGCTGACGGCACTCACCGTCGGAGCGGATATTTTGAAAGAAAGCTCCTGTATTCCGGTAAATTTACCCTGCCCTGCTATTACGACACAAGCGGTACCCACATTAACATTATTTTTGTATGATACAGAATAGTCTACACCGGAAATAAGCTTCTCATCTCCGTATGTTACAGTAATATTCTGTGTTAAAGCCTGTCCGGTATATACTTTATTGACAACTCCTAAAACATTGCCGTCTTTTATATCTTTTATCTCAACGGCGGAGTCACTGTCAACTAAAGAATCCTCAAAGATTATTTCCGGAATTTCTGCACTTACAACGCTGCTCAGAACCGAAGCTGACATTGCAGCCGCAACAACAAAGCTTATAATCTTTTTCATACATTTAACTCCTTTCTTCTCTGTTCTACTTTTTTATTATATAGCAGTGTTTATCCCCTTGTCAATTAGTTTTTTGCACAAAAAAACGGTTTTGCATTTATCAGCAAAACCGTTCGACATTA
>JBJERB010000034.1:0-2777 GCA_051882055.1 Oscillospiraceae bacterium | reverse complement strand
TATTATTTCACTGTAAAAGCATACAGAACCGTTGGGGGAAAGACTTACAACGGAAGCTATACTACTAAATCGGTTAAAGTTAAATAAGTACATGGATAAACAGTTTATAATTCGCAAATACAATCCTTTTGATTGCAAATATTTAGCAGACCTATTTTACGATACTGTACACAATGTTAACAATAAAGATTATACAAGAGAACAATTAGCTGTTTGGGCAACGGGAAAAGTCGATTTAGAAAAATGGAATCAATCATTTCTTCAGCATTACACTTTTGTTGCAACAAATAATGAAATTTTAGTAGGTTTTGGCGATATTGATAAAACAGGCTTCCTTGACCATTTATTTGTTCATAAGAATTATCAAGGCAAAGGCATTGCGACCGCAATTTGCAATAGATTAGAACAGGCTGTAGATACAGGTAGGATAAATACTCACGCTTCCATTACGGCAAAACCTTTCTTTGAGAAAAGAGGGTATAAGGTTGTAAAAGAACAACAAGTGGAGCGACAGGGGATTTTTCTGAGGACTTTTGCTATGGAAAAAATAATTCAAATTAAAATCTAAGAATTAATTAAAATTGGATTTATGAAAGGATACTATGGAATGGTTTAATGTTTTCGGACTTATTTTTATTACAATCATTATGATACCCAACGTTATATTTGCAATTAAATGCAGAAATGGCTTTGATAATAAGTGGAACAATAAATATGTGGGAATCATAGAACAAGTTGGTCGATTTGGTTGTTTCGGATTTATGATAATTAATATTCCGGGAACTTGGTTCGGATGGTGGTCTGACGAGGCATTTGCCATATATCTTATTGTCAATACCATATTAATAATGATTTACTGTGTAATTTGGATAGTTTGTTTTAAGAAAAACAGTGTTTTCAGAGCATTAGCCCTCTCCGTTATTCCTTCAATTTTATTCCTGTTTAGTGGGATTATGAGCAGGTCGGTGCTATTGATTATTGCATCAGTATTATTTGCACCAAGTCATATTATGATTTCATATAAAAATGCAAAATAAGAGTTGCAAATTTTAGTTTCTCAATCCAATACAGATAATCAAAGACCGCCTACATTCATTAAGGTCTGACCTCTTATCACATAAGATAAGAGGTTTTATTTTCTTAATGATTAAGTGATTTGTTATCAGATTATTAAATGTTGAAAATGGTATTTACATAATTAAAATTTTGTGATATACTTAATAGGTATTGTTATGCCGTAAAAAGCATAAATAAATTTGCTGTTTCAGCAAGGAGGAAAATATATTATGGTAAGAGCAATAGTTGGTGCAAACTGGGGCGATGAGGGTAAAGGTAAACTTACCGATATGATGGCTCAGGAATCGGACATTGTTATAAGATTTCAGGGTGGTGCCAATGCAGGACACACCATTGTAAACAATTACGGAAAATTTGCACTTCATACGCTTCCCAGCGGAGTTTTCTATAACCATACGACAAATATTATCGGAAACGGCGTTGCTTTGAATATTCCCGTTCTTTTCAAAGAACTTAATTCTATTGTCAAAGACGGCGTTCCAAAACCAAATATACTTATTTCTGACAGAGCACAGATCGTTATGCCTTATCATATTTTATTTGATGAATATGAGGAAGAAAGACTTGGTAAAGCAAGCTTCGGTTCAACAAAATCAGGTATAGCCCCTTTCTATTCAGATAAATATGCAAAAATAGGCTTTCAGGTTCAGGAGCTTTTTGACGAAGAAAGCCTTCGCATAAAGCTTGAAAGAGTTGTTGAGACAAAAAATATTCTCCTTGAACATCTTTATCATAAACCGGCACTTAACGTTGATGAGCTTTTTGATACTCTTATGGAATATAAGAAAATGGTTGAGCCATATGTTTGCGATGTGTCGCTGTATTTATGGAATGCCATGAAAGAGGGTAAGAACATACTTCTTGAAGGTCAGCTGGGTTCACTAAAAGACCCTGACCACGGTATTTATCCAATGGTTACATCGTCATCAACACTTGCGGCATACGGTGCTATCGGAGCAGGAATCCCGCCATATAAAATTGAGAAAATCGTTACCGTTGTTAAGGCATATTCCTCGGCAGTAGGTGCTGGAGCATTTGTATCCGAGATTTTCGGCGAGGAAGCTGACGAGCTGAGACGCAGAGGCGGAGACGGCGGAGAATACGGTGCAACCACAGGCAGACCGAGAAGAATGGGCTGGTTTGACGTAGTAGCATCCAAATACGGATGCCGAATCCAAGGCACAACCGATGTTGCATTTACAGTTCTTGACGTATTGGGATATCTTGATAAAATTCCCGTATGCGTTGGCTATGAAATTGACGGAGAAGTAACAACCGAATTCCCTACAACTCAGAAACTGGAAAAGGCTAAACCGGTATTAGAAGTACTTGACGGTTGGAATTGCGATATCAGAGGCATCAGAAAATACGAAGACCTTCCTGAGAATTGCAGAAAATACATTGAATTCGTTGAAGAAAAAATCGGATTCCCGATCACAATGATCTCAAACGGTCCAAAACGTGAGGACATAATTTACAGAAACAAATAGCCATATCATTGCGTAGCAGAATATTTTAAAAGTAACAAATACTTCCCTTCAGACCTTAATATATCTGAAAGGAAGTATTTTTATAATCAAGCGAAAATTTAGCTCGTGGGTCTTGATTTTACAATAAATATCTGATATAATTATTATATTATGCAAACTTACAATATGTTTCCGTAGCTCAGCCGGATAGAGCGACCGCCTCCTAAGAAT
>JBJERB010000033.1:12637-16058 GCA_051882055.1 Oscillospiraceae bacterium | reverse complement strand
GGGCAATTCACTATATAAATATATGCATAAATATATGCCGGTTCAAGCGACAAGAACGGAGGCTCGGTAATGTTAAAAAAGCTTAAAAGCACCGATATATTTTTGATTATTCTTACTTTTATATGCTGTATCGGGGGTATTATACTTGTATTTTCCCTTGTTTACAACAACGAATATCAGAAAATTTCTTCGGGTATTTCATCTTCCCTATGGAAAACAAAACTGATTGCTTTCGGCATAGGACTTATCCTATGCATAATCATTGCCAAGCTCGGCATAAAACGGATCAGTAAGCTATGGATTTTAGCCGCTGTAATAGGACTTACCGGGGTTATCCTTACATTTACTTCCCTTGGCGTAGGTCCTCAGGGAACTGACGATATTGCATGGCTTAAATTCAAAGGGATTACCATACAGCCTTCTGAAATTCTCAAGCTATGTTTTATCATCTCATTTTCCGTACATATAACAAAAGTAAAGTCGTCCATAAACAAGCCTCTTGTACTACTGGGACTTTTAGTCCATGCAGCAGTACCGATTACTTTGGTTTGCTTACAGGGAGACCAGGGTACGGCTGTTGTATTTATTGTAATAGCTTTGATTATGCTGTTTGCAGGGGGAATCAAGTGGCAGTATATCTTATCCGTGCTTCTTCTATCGCCGGTTATATTATGGACAATATGGAATTTCTTTTTACTTGAACATCAGAAAAAACGTATTCTTGTATTATTCAATCCAAATCTTGACCCTTTAGGCACCGGTTATCAACAGATTCAAGGAAAGAAAGCAATAGCAAACGGCGGAATTTTCGGAAAAGGATTATTTTCAGGAAAAACTGAAAAATTTATTCCGGTAGCCGAATCCCAGAACGACTTCATTTTCTCCTATGTAGGACAGACCTTAGGAATTATCGGCTGTATAATCGTATCAATACTGCTTTTTCTTATATGTCTGAGAATACTTATTGACAGCACAAAATGCGACGCATTAGGTTCGGAAGTATGTGCAGGAGTTATGGCTATGATTTTTTCCCACTCGATTATAAACATAGGAATGGTGCTTGGATTTATGCCCGTAATCGGCATACCTCTTCCCTTTTTCTCCGCAGGAGGAACCGCTATGATAACAATGCTGGCGTCTATCGGGCTTGTACTCTCCTGTCTTAATTCAAGCGGAAAAGGCAAATCAAAAAGATAAATTTACTTTCATCGGAAAGGAACGTCATAAAAATGAAAAAACTAACTCTTGAACAGATTTACGGCAAAGAACAGGCTGATTTTCAGGCAAGAAGATATTCAGATGTTTCATCTGCTTTTGAAGATATGTACGGAGAAAAGCCTGAAAGATTCTTCTCGGCTCCCGGCAGAACCGAAATCTGCGGAAACCACACTGACCACAACAAAGGACTTGTGCTTGCGGCAGGAATTTCCCTCGATGTAATTGCGGCAGTATGCCCCACCGACGACGGATTTATATACATTAAATCCGAAGGATATCCCATGAACAAAATAGATATTTCAGATCTATCAGTCAAGGACGATGAAAAAGGAAGTTCAGCGGCACTTATAAGAGGAATGGCCGCCGGGTTATCGGAAATGGGATACAAAATCGGAGGGTTTCGTGCTTACTCAGTATCAAACGTACTAAAAGGCTCCGGGCTGTCATCATCAGCGGCTTTTGAAGTACTTATAGGAACAATATTAAACGGAATCTACAACGGCGGAGAAATTGACCCTATCACAATCGCAAAGGTATCCCAATATGCTGAAAATGAATACTTCGGCAAGCCGTCGGGGCTTATGGATCAAATGGCTTCATCTGTAGGAAGCTTTATTTCCATTGATTTTGCCGACGTAAAAAATCCTGAAATCAACACAATTAGTTTTGATTTCTCATCCAGCGGTCATTCCCTTTGCATTGTAGACACAAAAGGCAATCATGCAAACCTTACCCCGGAATACGCTGCTATTCCACAGGAAATGAAAGAAATTGCAGGATATTTCAACGCTGATTGTCTCAGAGCAATAACAAAAGAGCAAATCATTGAAAACTACGGCGTTTTACGCAAAAAATTCGGAGACCGTGCGGTTTTGAGATCACTGCATTTCATGGACGAAAACGAAAGGGTTACTCTTGAATGCAAGGCACTTGAAAGCGGAAATTTCGATGAATTCTTAAAGCTTGTAAACGAATCGGGAGATTCTTCTTACAAATATCTTCAGAACATTTTTGCATCCTCCGACCCCGAAGAGCAAGGATTATCCTCGGCACTTTACATAGCAAAAGACACCCTTTGCGGAAAAGGTGCATGCAGAGTACACGGAGGGGGCTTTGCAGGAACTATTCAGGCATTTGTGCCAAACGGAATGCTCAAAGAATTCAAAGAAAAAATGGAAAATGTTTTCGGTGAAGGCTCATGCTATGTACTTACCATAAGACCTATAGGCGGAGCGGAAACCCAACTTTAACCAAAGGAGCGTTATCACACATTTATGAGAATGAGGAGAAAGAAAAATCTTGAACAGCGTCTTGAAAACTGTGGGAAAAAGATCATATTCATGGACAGAGAAGACAGAAATTATCAAGTAAAAGACACAGAAAGCATTATAGATTTCAAGAAATTATTCGGAAACGGCAACCCTGTTCACCTTGAAATAGGCTGCGGAAAGGGACAGTTTGCAAGAGAAATTGCCAGACAAAATCCGGACATTAATTTTTTAGCCGTTGAAAAAAGCAGCAATGTCATTGTAGACGCAGCAGAAAAAGCAATTTCACAAGAAATACCCAATCTTTATTTCTTGCGTGGAGGAGCGGAATATCTTGAATGTTACATTCCAAAACACTCCATAGCTCGTATTTATCTGAATTTCAGCTGTCCATATCCTAAAAAATCCTATGCTTCTCACAGACTTACTCACAGAAATTTTCTTAATATATACGAAAAGCTACTTATGCCGGAAGGTGAAATACACCAGAAAACAGACAACAGAAATTTTTTTGAATTTTCCCTTGAAGAATTTTCACGGTGCGGTTACACTTTAAAAAACATCTCTTTAGATCTGCACAACAGTGATTTTGAAGGAAACATCGTAACAGAATACGAGCAAAAGTTTTCAGAACAAGGCTTCCCTATTTACAGGCTTGAAGCTTTCAAATAACAAAGACAAGGAAATGATAAAATGAAATCACGGGAAATCAGACCATACACACGCAAGGCTTATTATTACGAAACGGACAAGATGGGAATTGTGCATCATTCAAACTACATTCGATGGCTTGAGGAAGCACGGGTACACATGCTGAATGAAGTGGGATATCCTTTTGAGAAAATCGAAGCCATGGGGCTTTACATGCCTGTACTTTCGGTTGAATGTCAGTACAAATATCCTGTGAAATTCGATGACATATTTGAAATTCAACC
>JBJERB010000033.1:10516-12537 GCA_051882055.1 Oscillospiraceae bacterium | reverse complement strand
AAAGCTGTTCCCTGATATGTTTCATTCTTTGTTTTATTTGTAATCAGACCGCTGTCAAAATCAATTTCAACTTCGTCGCCGTCGCTGATTTTTTCGGCAGCTTCGGGACACTCGATAATAGGAAGTCCTATATTGATTGCATTTCTATAAAAAATTCTTGCAAATGTCTTTGCAATTACGCAGGAAATACCGCTTGCCTTAATTGCAATAGGTGCATGCTCTCTTGACGAACCGCAGCCGAAATTACTCTCAGCTACCATAATATCTCCGTCCTGAACTTTTTTAGTGAAATCAATATCTATATCCTCCATACAATGAGCTGCAAGCTCCTTATGGTCTGTGGTATTAAGATATCTTGCGGGAATAATAACATCGGTATCAACATTATCACCGTATTTATGAACTCTACCTGTTGCTTTCATTTATATCTTTCCTTTCCTTATTACTATTTAAACTTCAAAATCCACGCATTTTCTTGAGCAGACCGAAACCCTTACGATTTCAGCCACTTTCAGATGCTCGGGATTTATCTGATATGCTTTCAGTGCATTTTCATCAACAAAAGCAGAATCGAGCATCAGATCTCCGTTAGACGAATCGAGAAGATCTATATAGACTTTTATATCGACTATTCCGTCAATTTTATTCTTCAAGCCTTCAAGCCCGTTTTTGATCTTTAAAGAAAGCTCTTTCTTTTCCTCTTTAGAAAATTCAGCTTTAAAATCCCAGATTATAACATGCTTAACCATATTACATTACCTCTGACGGCTGAGAAATTTTACCCGTTACTGCAGATGCGGCTGCAACATAAGGAGAAGCAAGATAAACTTCAGATTCGGGGTGTCCCATTCTTCCCACAAAGTTTCTGTTTGTTGTAGCAACAGCTCTTTCTCCCTTAGCAAGGATACCCATATGACCGCCAAGGCAAGGTCCGCAGGTTGGGGTTGAAACAGCACAGCCTGCTTTTATGAAGATTTCAAGCAAGCCCTCTTCCATAGCCTGAAGATAAATTTTCTGCGTTGCAGGAATAATGATACATCTTACATTATCAGCGATTTTCTTATCCTTGAGTATTTCAGCGGCACATCTCATATCTTCAATTCTACCGTTAGTACAAGAGCCGATAACGACCTGATCGATCTTTACATCTTCGATCTCATCAAAGGTTTTTGCATTTTCAGGAAGATGAGGGAAAGCAACAGTAGGCTTGATTTCGTCAAGATTGATATCATAAACCGCCTCATATTCTGCGTCTTCATCCGCCTCATATATTTTATATTCTTTAGTAACTCTATCCTTAATATAATCCAGAGTAACCTCATCTACTGCAAAAATACCGTTTTTTGCACCTGCTTCAATAGCCATATTAGCCATACAAAGTCTGTCTTCCATAGAAAGATTTTTAAGTCCCTCTCCGGAAAACTCCATAGATTTATACAATGCACCGTCCACGCCGATCATACCGATAATATGCAGAATAACGTCCTTAGCTGCGGAATATTTGGGAAGCTTACCCATAATATTAAACTTTATTGCAGAAGGCACTTTAAACCATGTTTTACCCTTAGCCATACCGGCACACATATCTGTAGAACCGATTCCTGTTGAAAACGCACCCAAAGCACCGTATGTACAAGTATGAGAATCTGCACCGATTACGCAGTCACCGGGAGCTACAAGACCTTTTTCCGGGAGAAGTGCATGTTCAATTCCCATATCTCCCACATCATAATAATGTGTAATATCATATTCTCCGCAAAATTCACGGCACTGTTTACACTGTCCTGCTGCTTTTATATCCTTATTAGGTGTAAAATGGTCCATAACCATTGTAACTTTTTCTTTATCAAAAACAGAATCAAACCCGGCTTTATTAAACTCATTAATTGCCACCGGAGAAGTTACATCGTTTCCCAGCACAAGATCCAGATTTGCCATAATCAGCTGACCGGCTTTAACTTCATCAAGTCCTGCATGTGCTGCAAGAATCTTTTGCGTCATTGTCATTCCCATAATTATAT
>JBJERB010000033.1:5408-10416 GCA_051882055.1 Oscillospiraceae bacterium | reverse complement strand
AGTCCTGCATGTGCTGCAAGAATCTTTTGCGTCATTGTCATTCCCATAATTATATCTCCTTATATTTTATTAATTTACATTAATTACAGTGTCGGCAAGCATACAGATATGCTGAGCCGGCACATACTGCTTTTGCATCTGATACTGAATTTAACATGCAGGCTGTCGTGGACGCCATTCCCTACATGCAGAGGCAAGAATTTAATCTATAATCTCTCATATTTAATTATTATAGCATATTTTATTAAATAAGTAAATACAATTTATCTTATTATTTATGAACAAAAATTTACAAGCATAATTAGAACAAAATACCTGAAAAACAAGAAATAATCCCCTTGAATAGAAAAAAGCAAACAAGCAAAAATAATAACGGTAAAAGAAATTTTGCTTATAAACAAAAGAAAGGGTGAGAATAATGAACACAAGTTCATTGGTAAAAGGTATTTCGGCAGGCTTGACAGCAGGAACGATCGTATACGCAATTTCCCGTGCAGGCAAACGTGAAAAGAAGATGCTTAAGACAAGAACCGGTAAAGCCATTCAGGCAATAGGCGATGTAATGGACGGCATTTCTTCAATCATGTCATAACAGAGAGGAGAGATAGCATGTCCAAAAAACAAAACAAAAAATCCGCCGTTGACAACCAATGGGTGACTACACATCAGAAGTCAAAGCCCGACAAGCGGGAAAGGCATGACGGTCCCGGCGGAAACTAAGACGAATCCTCTGCGATGCAGGGGATTTTTATATACACAAATAATTTTAACTTTATCCGATCAGTTTTCTTACATATTCGTCCTTATCTTTGATTATTGTATTTCTTATCTTTTCTCTCAACGGTAAAATCTGAGACGGCATAACAGAAAGCTCATCTATGCCCATGGCAAGAAACACTTCGGTCAGCCCCAAATCTGCTGCCGATTCACCGCACACTCCGACCCGGATCCCATTTTTATGGGCATTATCAGCAGTTATTTTTATCATTCTAAGCAAAGCTTTATTACACGGATTACAATACTTTTCAAGTCTTGGATTCTGTCTATCCGATGCAAAAGCAAACTGGGTAAGGTCATTTGTGCCGATACAGAAAAAGTCAACCTCTTTAGCCAGAATATCACTTATCATTACCGCTGCCGGAGTTTCAACCATTATGCCGATTTCAACATTATCATTAAATGGTTCTCCTCTTTTCATTAATTCATTTTTTACGTCTCCGATTATTTCTTTTATTTCTTGAATTTCTTCAAGCGAGGTTATCAAAGGGAACATGATTCCCAGATTTCCAAACGCTGAAGCTCTATACAAAGCTCTTAGCTGAGTTTTTAACATATCAGGTCTTGAAAGACAAATTCTAACCGCTCTGAATCCCAGAGCAGGATTCTTTTCTTTTTCAAGATTTAAATAATAAGCCTTTTTATCCGACCCCAAATCAGCTGTTCTTATGATAACCTTTTTACCTTTCATTTGTTCCAGCAAACGCTTATATGTCTGGAATTGCAATTCTTCATCCGGATAATTATTCTCCTGAAGATAAAGATACTCGCTTCGGAAAAGCCCGATTCCGCCAGCATCGTTATCTATTGCATCATGAACTTCGGATACTCTGTTTATATTGGCATAGACATTGATACTTACACCGTCGGGAGTAACATTTTCCTTGCCCTTCAAATCTTGATAAATTTCATATTTTCGTATCTCTTCATTATATTTTTCAGTCATTTCAGCAAGAATTTTTTCATCCGGATCTACATACAAAACACCTGCTGAACCATCTACAACGGCTATTTTTCCATTCAATTCAGCGGAAAGCTCTTTACCCAGGTTTAATATTGCCGGTATATGCATTGTCCTTGCTAAAATGGCGGCATGAGAATTTAACGAGCCTTGAACAGTACACAAAGCCGACATATTTGATTTTTCAAGTCTAAGGATTTCGGACGGAACAGCTTCATCACAGCACAAAATAATTTTTTCGTCGGACGTTTCATTTTCGGGATTTTCCACACAATTTTTCTCAAGTTGCATATCAGCTTTTTCACAAAAACAAATTTTACCCACAGCTATGCCCTCAGACACACCAACACCATGAAGTTCGGTCATATATTTCACGTCCTTTTAATTAAAAATCTCAGCCATGCTTAATTTATACATAATAAAAACCGCCGTAAAATCGGCGGTTTACTGTATATTGGCGGAGAAGGAGGGATTCGAACCCTCGATGAGCTATCAACCCATACACGAGTTCCAGTCGTGCGCCATAAACCGGGCTAGGCGACTTCTCCACAACAGTTAGTATTATATCACAAAATATTCGTCTTGTCAATCACTTTAGAAAAAAATAATGCACACAACAAAAAGTTATGCACATTATTTCAATCAATCTTCAAAAACTGAGGTTTTCTATCCTTAAAAAATGTAAGATATTTAAATCCTGCCGTCTTTGCAAGCTCAGCTCCCTCTACAACCCCTTTACCCAGGTCGGCTGAACAATGTGCATCGGAACCAACAGATATAATTTCTCCGCCGAGTTCTCTGAACATTGTTATATACTTTAAATCGGGAAATGTCTTTCCGTACTTTTGCCTTAACCCTGATGTATTTATCTCAATTCCTTTGCCGTTTTGAATAAGTGTACAAAAAACCTCCCTGATTATATCATTAAATCTATTAAGGTTTGTTTTTATTCCGTATTCACCCTCAATATATCTCAGAGGATAAGTCAGATGTCCCAAAACATCGAATTTACCCCATTTACACATATCAAGAGTTTGCAAAAAGCTGTCTTCCAGAAGCTGTTCAATTCGGCTGCTGTCCATTTTATCGTACTCTAAATAATAAAAATCATTTTCGCCTTTATTCATATGGTGTGAACCGATTATAAAATCAAGCCTTGGATCATTTGAAATCCTTTCGGCTTTCTCTGAATTTTGCAAAGGCTGTCCCAGTTCAATACCGCAAAGCAAATTCGGATATTTTTCTTTCAGCGATGAAACAGCTTCGATACTTTTCAATGCATATTCTCCCGCACCGTACATATCAAAATCCACCGTATGTTTATCCTGAACTTTATCCCAGAAGTTCACATCGCAGTGATCGGTAATGGCAAATGCAGAAAGACCAAGCAGTGCGGCTCTTTCACACATTTCTTCAACACTGGTTTTTGCATCGGGTGAAAAATCCGAATGAACATGGCAATCAATAATATTTTTCATTTTACGCTCCAATACAAAAGCGGCAGAATTTTTCCTGCCGCCCACCTAACAATCATTTTATTCTATTTATCGGCATATCTATGCTTAGTTTTTAAGCGAATGCAATGGTGCAGGAATCTGACCGCCACGATTGATAAATTTAGAGGGTGATTCTTTTTTCAGCGGCATAACAGGTCCGCAGCCAAACAGTCCGCCCCAATCAAGTTCTTCGCCGACCTTCTTACCGATAGCAGGCACGACTCTAACCGCAGTTGTCTTACAGTTGACCATGCCGATAGCAGCTTCATCGGCAATAATTGCAGAAATTGTGTCAGGTTCGGTATCTCCCGGAATTACTATCATATCGAGTCCCACAGAGCAAACCGCCGTCATAGCTTCCAGCTTCTCAATAGTAAGAGTACCGCTCTTTGCAGCGTCAATCATACCGGCATCCTCAGAAACAGGAATAAAAGCACCTGAAAGTCCGCCGATTCTTGAACAAGCCATTACGCCGCCTTTTTTTACTGCGTCATTAAGCAAAGCAAGGGTTGCGGTTGTACCGTGAGTACCGCACCTTTCAAGTCCGATTTCTTCAAGAATATGAGCCACCGAATCTCCCACCGCAGGAGTAGGTGCAAGAGAAAGGTCAACAATTCCGAAAGGAACGCCCAGTCTTTCAGAAGCTGTAACGCCCACAAGCTGTCCCACACGGGTTATTTTATATGAGATTTTCTTGATAACATCTGCAATTTTAGTAATATCCGCATCGGGGTATTTTTTAAGAGCCGCTCTCACAACTCCGGGTCCCGACACGCCCACATTAATCATACAATCAGGCTCGCCCACTCCATGAAACGCTCCTGCCATAAACGGGTTATCCTCAACAGCATTACAGAATACCACAAGTTTAGCAGCTCCGAAGCAAGCAGAATCAACAGTCTTTTCGGCACATTCTTTAATAATTCCGCCCATCAGCTTACACGCGTCAAGATTTATACCTGTTTTCGTTGAGCCAACATTTACAGAAGAGCAAACTCTTTCAGTACAAGCGAGAGCTTCAGGGATCGACTTGATAAGCTCCACATCTCCTGCGGAAAATCCTTTCTGAACCAATGCAGAATAACCTCCGATAAGATTAACTCCCACATCTTTAGCCGCTTTATCCATAGCCTTGGCAAAAGGAACGGGAGAACATTTACATGCCGCAGACACAATAGCGATAGGAGTAACGGAAATACGCTTATTTATAATAGGGATACCGTATTCCTTTTCTATCTCTTCCCCCACCTTTACAAGGTTCTTAGCCTTTTCGGTAATTTTCTTATACACCTTTTCGCAGGCTTTATCTATATCACTGTCTATACAGTCAAGAAGAGAAATACCCATGGTAATAGTTCGTATATCAAGACATTCGTCCTGAATCATACGAATAGTTTCCAATATATCATATGTACTAAGCATCAGACGAATCCTCCCAATCAAATTTCATGCATACATTTAAAAATATCTTCATGCATTGTCAGGATCTTCAAGCCCATATTATCCCCCAACTCTGCAAGGGAATCAGCAAGACTTGCGAAATCCTTATTCAGCTTAGAAATATCAACAAGCATTGTCATTGCAAAAACGTCCTGCAGAACCGACTGAGTAACTTCGATTACATTAGCATTATATTCAGCACATTTTGTACTTACCTTTGCAAGTATTCCCACTGCGTCTTTTCCAACTACTGTTACAACCGCTCTCATATATTTACCAACCTTTCAAAATATAATCTAAATATTCAATATATTATTATAATAAATTACTATTC
>JBJERB010000033.1:0-5308 GCA_051882055.1 Oscillospiraceae bacterium | reverse complement strand
CTAAAACTATTATAGCATAAAACGCTTTGAATGCCAATAGTTTTTCGGCTTATTTATACATTTTTAATATTTATATTTGTAAAAAGTGCTGAAAACAAAGGAAATTTTTGCAATATATCCGCAATTCCATTGACAAGCTGTAAGAATAGATATATAATAAAAATTAAAGATTACAAAAATGTTACAGCAAAAGACCTTAGGAGAATGGCTATGTACATATTACCCAGAATAAAAAGAATAGCGGCATGCAGTTTGGCTATTTTACTTACTTTAGGAGCACTGGGACTTACCAAAAATGATAATTCGGTTACAATACATGCAACCCAAGATCAGTCTCAATATGCTCAGGAGATTGACGACCTTTCCGACAAGCAAGCAAGTCTTGAAAAGAAAATTGCCGACGCTGACGCAAGCATAAAGGGTCAGCAGGAAAAGCTGAACAATGTTTCCGAACAGATGAGCGTGATTTCACAGAAAATCAAGGTTTCACAAAAATATTCGGAGCAAATCGAAGACGAAATGTGTCGTCTGGACGAACAAATGAGGGACACTCAGTACAAGCTTTCAGGCATGGAAGATTCCATTACTAAAAACGTAAACGAATTTATGAAGCGAATCAGAGCCATGTACATTGCCGGCACCGATTCATACACTTCCATAATTGCAAATGCTGCGGATTTCTACGATGTACTTATGCGTACCGAGCTTATCAAAAGAGTTGCAGAGCATGACAACAAAATCATAGACGATCTTACCCAACAGAAAAAGCAGATCGACAAGCAGCAGGAAAAGCTTGAAAGTCAATCTAAAAGTCTGAAGGACAAGAGCAAAGAATATGCCGAACAGCAGAAGGTTTTAGCAGACGAATATCAAAATCTTGTAGATATGCAAAACAGTTACGGCGAATCAATCGCCGCTCTGCAAAATGACAAGAGCAAATATCAGGACGAAATTAACAAGGTAATTGAAGAATACAGTGACGAGGCTAAGCAGGCTCAGGCATACATTTCAACTACCACAACGGTCAAAACTGAAGCCGAGACGGCAAAAACCACGACCAAAAAGACTACTGAGGAAACAGAAAAGAAAACAACAACCCAAAAGCAGTCTGCAAGCACAACCACTACAAAAAAGAGCAGCAATACTACAACTGCCAAAAACACATCAAACACCCCATCTACTACAACCAAAAAGACAACCACAACTACCAAAAAAACTACTACCACTCCTGTTACCAAACCGCCGACTTCAGATTCCGACTCATCATACGACTCAAAAATTGATATTCTCATGAGCACAGCGAGAAGCATGGTAGGAGCATCTTATGTATGGGGTGCTGCTACTCCGACAGCTACCGACTGTTCGGGGCTTACGATGCAGTGTTACGCAAAAATAGGAATAAGCCTTCCTCACAAAGCATCAGCTCAGGCTAATTACGGAACTGCGGTTTCATATTCAAACATGAAAAAGGGAGATTTGATTTTCTTTGGCGGCAGCTCATATTCTTCTATTTATCATGTCGCTATTTACATAGGTGACGGCAAAATGATTCATGCCGAAAACCAATACACAGGCGTTGTTATTTCATATGTTTCTTCATTCTCGAAATACAACAACATTACCTGCATAAAACGTTTAATATAGTAAAAAAACAGCTCTTTAATAGGAGCTGTTTTTTATATAACTTATGTTGGGCTTTGCCCTAATTAAGCGAAGATATTAAGAATAAATTAATACTAAACTCTGCCCTTTATCACAGGCGACAGCGGTTTATAAATGATCACTGTTATCAAAGCACACAAAATTCCTTTTATCAATGTAAACGGAACATTGAATATACAAAGTGCGGCAAAAAGATTTTTTACATCCGGCATTATAGCCCTATATGCACCCATTACCGCCTCCATTCCTCCGAATGCCTTTGCATACACAGGATATGTAACAAAATAGTTCAAAGGAAGACTTATCAGCGTAAATGCAACAGTTCCCACAATCAAACCGATAATAGCAGATTTAAAAGTCTTATTCTTTTTATAAATCATTGCAGCTGTAAAAGCAAACGTTGCACTTGTTACAAAATCAAAAAGATCTCCAACTCCCATTGTAGTACCGAAGCCTTTTATAACAAGGTGTATAAGATTTTTTACAAAGCACACTATCACGCCCGAAACAGGTCCCATTGAAAAACCTGCCACAAGTGAAATCACATTAGAAAAATCAAGTTTTATAAATCCCGGCATAAGCGGTACCGGGAAGTCCAGATAATAAATTACTACAGCTACAGCACTCATCATTGCGGTAACTACCAGATTTCTTGTTTTTATTTTTGTCATATCATTTCCTCCTGAAAATTAATTAGGAGAAACAGCAGAAAACGCCCCTGAACCTTATGGCTCAGGGGCGAAAATTACTATAAAACAGCCTGTTGTTTCTTCCATCCGGACTTTAACCGTCGGTTTCGGATTCTCACCGAATCAGCGTATTTCTACGGTCGCGGACTTAAAGCTATCTGCTTATCACCGCCGGTGTGGACTTTCACCACCCCTGAAACATTTTTATTAAATTATCTTCGCTTAAATACAGAACAATTAATAACTATTCCTCATCGGAATCCTCAAGTTCGCTGAAATCAAACTCCAACAGTTCGCCGCAGTTAGGACATTCGATCGAACCTTCCTCAATGATATTTTCTCCGAGGCAGATTGTATCTCCGCAAGACGGACACACACATTCATACATATCTTCGTCGTCAAAATCATCGTCGCAGCAACAATCGTCATCACAGTCACATTCATCGTCGCAATCGTCCGAGAAATAAACTTCCTCTTCTACATCTCCCAGATCCTCATCAATCTGATCAACAATTTCAACGACCTCGTCAACTTCATCGGCGATATCTTCAACAGTCAAAGCCATTTCATCAAGAATATCAGCCATTACGCTGAGAACCTGACCTTCCGGCTTAGTTGTATCAATTTTAAGGCCCTCCATCAAGCCTTTAAGGTAAGCAACTTTATTAGAAAGCTCCATAACACTACCTCCATTCCATGATTAATATTTCACGGTGTGTGAAAATTATGCACGCTCCATATACTCACAAGTACGGGTATCGATTCTGATTTTATCACCAACGTTGATAAACAGAGGAACCTTAATTTCAGCTCCTGTTTCAACAGTTGCTGGCTTTGTAGCGTTAGTAGCGGTATCTCCCTTAAAGCCGGGATCGGTATCGGTAACTTCCAGATCTACAAAATAAGGAGGTTCAACACCGAAAACCTTACCTTTATAAGAAAGGATCTTACATACCATATTTTCCTTTACAAACTTAAAGTTATCGGAAAGCTCTGATGCATTTACAGGAACAAGCTCATAGCTTTCGGGATCCATGAAATAATAAAGATCGCCATCGTTATAAGAATATTCCATATCTTTTCTTTCAACAAAAGCTGTTGGGAATTTTGCAGTAGGGTTATATGTTTTTTCAACAACGGAACCTGAAATAACGTTTCTGACCTTTGCTCTTACAAATGCAGCACCTTTACCCGGTTTTACATGCTGAAACTCAACAATCTGCATTACGTTTCCGTCTTCCTCAAAAGTCATACCGTTTCTAAAATCGCCAGCAGTTATCATATTATTAATACCTCCAAATATTTTTTGTCATACAAATGCTGAGCAAGTACAGCATTTCCTATATTTATTGTAACCTATTTCCTCATATATTGCAAGTGTTTTTATAAAAAATTCAAATATTTTATTTACAAAACATTCAGTTCACAAGATATCTTCCTACAAAACAATCAATTCTTTAGGAGCTTCGGTCATATTCAGACACCCATCCTGTTTTACCACAACAAAATCCTCAATCCTCACGCCGAACTTATCGGGAATATATATTCCGGGTTCAACGGTAACCACACTATCTTCAGGCAGAATATCCTGCGATCTCGGGGACGCTGTAGGTGCTTCATGAATCTCCATTCCGACTCCATGGCCGAGAGAATGACCGAAGCATTCTCCGAAGCCTGCATTATCGATAACATTTCTTGCAATTCTATCAAGCTCTTTACCGCTTATGCCTGCTTTAACGGCATTTAATCCTGCAAGCTGTGCTTCAAGCACTATATTATACACATGTTTCATTTCATCTGTCGGCTGTCCGACGCACACTGTCCTTGTCATATCGCTATGATATCCGTCCACTACCGCTCCGAAGTCAAGCAGAACAAAATCGCCCTGCTCCACCCTTTTATCAGACGGTACGCCATGGGGAAGAGATGTATTTTTACCGGACAGAGCTATTGTATCAAAGCTCAATGCTTCCGCACCGTTTTTAAGCATAAAATAATCAAGCTCCAGCTGAATTTCACGCTCGGTCAAGCCCTCATGAATATAACTAAGCATATGCTCAAAGCCTTTTTCAGCGACACGCTGAGCCTGAATTATTTTTTCGATTTCTGTCTCGGTTTTGACAAGCCTGAGATTATTTATCAACTCTGAAAATCTACTGTCGGATAAAACTTCACAATTCAGATTATTCTTAAACTGTTCAAACTGTGCAAGAGTACAGCTATCAGATTCCAGAACAGCAGTGTCAGCTCCATGCCTGATCAACAGCCTATTTATCTGTTCATAGAGATTTTCCTGCATTATCACTTCAATTTCAGTATTTCCAAGCAATTTTTCAGCCTTTTCAATATATCTGAAATCTATTATCAGATAAACCTTTTCGGGGAAAACCACCAATGTGCCTGCACTGGATTTCATTCCCGTAAAATACCGTCTATTCACATCTGAAGTAATAATCCCACAATCCGCAGCAGTGGTTACACTGCTTTTCATCTTATCTAAAATCATGCCATTCAGCATAAAATCAATCCTTTAAAATATTATCCATAGCTTCAACAGCAAGGAGATATGAATCTTTACCGAAGCCTGCGATCTGTCCTACGCAGACAGGAGAGATGACCGAGTTATGGCGAAACTCCTCTCTTGCATGGATATTACTCATATGCACTTCAATCACAGGGATTTTTATTGCAGAAATTGCGTCACGAATTGCATAGCTATAATGAGTATATGCACCTGCATTAATAACAACGCCGTCATAATCCTTTCTTGCCTCATGGAGCTTATCAATAATTTCGCCCTCATGATTAGACTGGAAAACGTCACAATCAAGGCTCTTTTCCTTAGCTTTTGCAATAATCTCCCTATTTATGCTGTCATATGTATCAGAGCCGTAAACTCCCGGCTCACGCTCGCCCAAAAGATTCAAATTCGGTCCGTGGATAACAAGTATTTTTTT
>JBJERB010000032.1:0-2846 GCA_051882055.1 Oscillospiraceae bacterium | reverse complement strand
TATTTTCGCCCCGTTTAATTTTTACGGTACAAGTATTCTCTTTTTATATTTTGACGACGGTGGAGCAAATACAGAACCTCCGTTGGAGTCAACCTCAAAGGTATTCATATCATCTCCGAAGCCCACGGTAGTCTTATTTATCATATCATAATATATTACCGCATTGGAAATACTGATACGTTCTTCGGCATAAGCGGATTTTTCGGAGATGTATGCATCATCTACAACTCCGTCGGAAATACGCTTATCCAATGCTTCCACAGAATAATTCTCATCTACCAAGGTTTTAAACAAACCATGTATACTTTCATTATAAATAGGATTCGGCGTATCCTTATACGCCTGATTACATGAAGCATATTTTGCTACATTATCATAATCCTTCAAATCAAAATATTTATTTTTCTGGCTGTCATAATAAATAGTATCGGTTACAAAATTTCCGTTAGGGAAAATAACCGTGTTTTCCGTTCCTTCCTTAAAGGAGAAAATATCATGTCCCAAGGCAAATTTATTACTGAACCCAAACATATTTCCCAAGGTGGGCTGAACATCATACATTCCCATTACCTGAGTAATTTCGGCAGGCTCATATCCGCCGTCCTTTGACCAGATAATAAACGGAACTTTTCGGTTTACATTATAATAGAAGTCGTCAATAGGAATATATCCTTCGTCGCCCTCATTAAGTGTTTTATCGGTAAAGGGATCATAATTATAATAGTATTCATAATCCGATTCTTTGATTTTAGCATCATGGTCACCGTAAATGATTATCACCGTATTATCAAGAAGGCCTTCCTTATCAAGATCATTCATCAGCTGACCGATTGCTTCATCGGCATAATGCACGGATTTAAAGTAACTGCCCAGCTTTGTACCCTCAAGGAAAGGTCGGGAGATCTCCTCATAAAGTCCGGTTTCTTCATTATATTTTTTGAATTTAAAATCAACTTCAAAATCGCTTACTCGTTCAATATCTGTAAAAGGAGTATGGTTTGTAAGCATAAGCAATGCACCATAGTAATTTTTATGCTCTTTTGAGATTTCTTTAATTTTCGGGATTGCTTGGCTGAAGAAAGATTTATCCGAAAGTCCCAGACCTATGGTTTCATCAATTTCAAAGTCAGAAGTATAATTAAAGAACTTTTCATATCCCAAAGCTTCATGGAGGTTAAGTCTATTCCAATAAGAGCCGTTATTTCCATGCATACTGAATGTATAATATCCCATATCTCTGAGCATACTTTGAGTTGTGGTATAATCACGGTCCCAATAATTTATTGCCACAGTACCGCTGGACGCAGGCATAAGGGAGCTTGCGAATGTAAATTCACTATCCGAGCTTGTTCCCACGCTCTCCTGAGCATAAAAGTTTGAGAAATACAATCCCTCTTTAGCAAGCTTATTAAGGTTAGGAGTAAGCTCCTTGCCGTTTATATAAGTATCCATTGTAAACTGCTGAATACTTTCGGCATGAATTGTAATTATATTCTTACCCTTAAAAATGTCCGAATATTCATTTGCTTTTTTATCAGTTTCCTTTACTTCTTCCTTTTCTTCCTGGGTTCCATAAAACTCTTTAAAAGCCTGTTCGCTCTCGGAAAATCCCATAAGCATATTAAGTTTTGCATTAACACACGATACAGTATCACTTATCTGATATGTATAAAGCCCGAAAGTTCCAAGGACATATTCCCTATTCCACTGCTTTTTCAAACGGGAATAATCGGTTCCCGTAAGAGTAGCGGCAAAAATTCCTGCCACTGCAACAGACACCGCAAGCGTACCAACAGCATATTTTTTTCTCAGATGTTTCTTTTCAAGATTATCAAAATAGTCGGGTCTTTTTTTCCGCAGCAGCACATAAACAACTATCATTGCGACAATCGGCCACAAAAGCATAATATGCTTTAGTTCCAATATATCTGTAACAGCATCAGCAACTCCTCCCAGCTGAGAAGCAGTTGATGCAAGTGCTACTGACAAAAACGACTTATAATTGGTATAGTAAATTGAATTTCCGGCACTCAATATGGCGAACACAGAAGTCCACACCATAAAATACGGAAACTGACGCTTAGGCTTAAAGCAATAAGCAAACAATCCTATAAACATTGTAACTGCGATATCCGCAAGCAAAGGTTTAATCTGGTTATAGCTGAATTTAACCGTAATTACTCTCAACAAAAAAGAGTTTATTACTGAGGAAAGCACAAAAGTCAAAAACAAAATATTATTTTTTAAATAGGCTTTCACATTTTTCTTAACAATATTCTTATTTATTTCGATTTTCATTTGTTTCTCCTATAAAATAATCATACAAAATTCAACTTATTTATTCTAATTCTTTTTTATGGAAAAGTCAAGAAGGCAAGTTTTTACAGAACTCATTTTCGCCATAAATTATTTTACTATTTTTAAAGGTTGATGTCAACAAAACCCCCTAATTTTTCAGCCAATTTTCACATGCCGTCATAAAAACATGGAGTTTTTCTATGAATGTTTGTAAAAATTGTAGAATTAATGTTACTGAATTTTATTTTAATTGTAACAAAAATAAAATTTAGACAAAGGGGTTGACAAACAATAATTCATTTGCTATAATAATTAAGTCGTTTGTGATATAGATACTATTCAACATCAAAAAATTAACATTTATGAGTTATTAGCTCAGTTGGCAGAGCATTTGACTTTTAATCAAAGGGTCCGGGGTTCGAATCCCCGATAGCTCACCAAAAGCCGTTTTTTACGATTTTTCGTGAATAACGGCTTTTATTTTTTTCTTCTGTCTTTTCTATAATTGTGAAACATCCTTGAAAACATAATAAAAACATGCTATAATG
>JBJERB010000031.1:53439-70376 GCA_051882055.1 Oscillospiraceae bacterium | reverse complement strand
TATGGGAAATAATGGACGTATTTATCTTGAAGAAAAACTGACAATGGAAGTCAGTGTTGAAAAGTATAAGGAAGAGATTGACTTATTATAGGGTGAATTTATGAAATATTTTTTTATATTAACAAGTATTATTCTAATTTTATATTTTATTGGATTTGTTAAACGTACGAATAATAAATTTGAATTTATGAGCAGGAATTTTACAACAGCAATTAAAGGTTTTGCTATATTGACTGTGGTTTGGGCTCATGGAAGTGCACGTTTAGGGGTAGGCGGAATTCAGTTTATAGCAGGCGTAGGAGTTAGTCTATTTTTGATATGTTCCGGATATGGTCTTGAGATGTCGTATCAGAGTAATGGGCTGAAAAAATTCTGGGAAAAAAGAATATTAGCTGTGTGTATTCCGTTTTGGATAGTTGCACTGATAGGTTTGATAGTTACAGAGCAGTTTGCATTTGAAAAATTTATGAATTATTTGGTGTTTGCAAAACCAACAAATTGGTTTATTCCATATATTTTAATTTGTTATTTAATTTTTTACATTTTTAAATTAGTTTTAGGTAATAAATCAAAAAAATTACAAATGTTTACGATATTTTTGATATTTACATTTTGGTTTATTGTTGATAGTTTATTCTTTGCAAATGATGATATGCCATTCCTTCGGGCAAGGCAGATGTATGCATTTCCTTTAGGATTGGTTATTGCAGATTATAAACCTATGATTATTGAAAAATCTAAAGGCAAACTTCCATTTATTGTAATTGGGGGGGGGCAGCCACAGGCTTATTTTTTATGGGAATAACACAGTTGGGATTTATTAAATCTCTTCCTTTTATTATTTCAAATATTTTTAGTCTTTTCACGGTAATTCCGTTAGCTATAGTTGTATTAGCAATAGGAGCATTAATACCGGGACTATTTAAAAATAGATTTTTAAATGGCGTGGGAGTTGTATCATATGAAATATTTTTGGTTCATGCCTTCACATTGAATTTGTTAGAATCAGACTTGTTACATATTTTATTATTTGTTTTTGTAACATCAGTTTTAGCTTATTTGTTACATTTGTTCGTTAGTTTAAAGAATATATTTATAAAAAATCAGAGGGAATTAAATGGTTGATTTAACAGTAACTGTCGATGTAAAATTATAACTTTAAATAAGAATAAATTGTTTGTATATTTGCAATAGTGTCTTTTGATGGTGATTTATGTAAAATGTGCAAACTAATGAATTCTAAACGGAAATGCTTATTTTGAAAGAATTTATAATGGCTAATTTTGTAGTAAGCATATTTGTTAGTATTATTAGCTATGTAGTTTGATTTTATTGAGTTTTGGTATTTATAAGATTTATATAAAATTAAACCTTTAAATTTGTGTCACAAATATATTTATGATGTTTTTGGTTTCGTAATTGATGAAAAAAGTGTTGTAATTATGTTTTAAATATGAACTATAGATAAAATTATAATAATTTTGAATTGTGTTAAAATGGTACATTTGAGGGGAAATAAAATGGAATTGTCATTATATAAATTGAAATCAATACTTGTTGGCATACTAATACCAATGATGATTTTAATGCATGCTTCTAATCCTTTTGTTAATACCAATCGTATTTACATGATATATATTATGATTATTGTAGTATCGTTGCCTAATTCATATAAACTACCAATAAATAAAACTTCAAAAATAATATATACATGTGTTATTCTGAGTATGTTTGTTGTTCCAATTTTTGCTTTTAATATTGACTCATTTTCTAGTGTTATATATGCACTACTGTTAATTGTTTTTTTATTTGTTGCAGATTATTCGGGTCAGATACTATATCGGGATTTCCATAGAGTTATTAATATGTGGGTTTACTTGGGTTTGATTATTGTTGATATATTAGTTATTACTCATATTGATGAAATAAATAAAAATACAATTTTTGGAGTCTTTTATTCTAGTAATTTGAATTCGATTAGATATAGAGCATCATTTGGTTTTTTACATCCTAACTTTGCAAGTATAGCGATTACTACTTTTTTGTTTTGTATTTATTTAAAATTTAAATGGGCAGAGGATAATAGAGAAAAAATATTTTCATTTATTTTGTTAATTGTACATATTATTCCTCTTTTGTGTACCGGTTCTAGAACTGCAGCAATTAGCATTGTTGTATTTTTATCAATGGAGGTTATTCTAAAATTTTATAATAATATATATAGTGAAAAATCAAAAAGTATAATCATAATTTTTATTTTACTTTTAATATTAATTAGTGCTACTTCTATATCGTCTAAAAGTACTATGTCTGCTGAAGATTTTAGTGATCTCACAAGTGGAAGATATGGAACCATAATGGATAATTTGAAAATTTTAAGTGATCAAGGAAAAATTTGGTTTGGAAATACAGTATCTAGTGTTTCAAATGCAAATAGTAGTCTTGCTTTAATAGGTGCAACCACGTCTGATAATTGGTATTATTTACAAATAGCACGGTTTGGTATTGTTGGTACAGCCATATTTATGTTATGCATTGTAGCGATTTTTATAAATCAATTAAAGAGTTTTGGCGCAAAAAAAATTGATAGTGTTTCTTTATCATCAATGATTAGCTTACTCGTGTATGGATTTGGCGAAAATGTGGTATATAACCAAGGCGTTTCTTTGTGTGCAGTGGTTTGGATAGTGCTATTCATGGAGATATACAAATCTGAACAGTTATTATATTAAGAATTTGAGGAATGGATCATGACAGATTTAACAGTAATAATTCTTACAAAAAATGAAGAGAAAAACATAAGAAAGTGTATTGAATCTTTTAAGGGTGTGGCTAAAAGATTTGTTATAGTTGATAGCTTCAGTACGGATAAAACTCAGGAAATATGCAGACAACTTGATTCTGAATTAAGAGAGAATGGATCTCGGCTTGATTTTTATCAGAATAAATGGGTTGATTATGCAACTCAGCTTAATTGGGGCATAACACAAACTGATATTAATACTGATTGGTCTATGAGAATGGATGCCGATGAAGAATTATTAACCGAGCTTGCTGAGGAAATAAATGAAAAACTTGATACTATTAAAGAACCTGTCAATGGGATTATTCTCCGTAGACGTCTTATATTTATGGGACGTTGGATCAAACACGGCGGCAGATATCCTGAGTTGTTGTTAAGAATATGGCGTACCGGCAAAGCAATGTGTGAGCAGAAGGTAATGGACGAACACATGATTTTGTCAGACGGTACAACCGTTAAGTTTAAAAATGATTTGCAGGATAATAATCAGAAAGATTTAGAATGGTGGACAGCAAAGCATAATTGGTACAGTAATCGAGAAGTGCTTGATCACCAGTTAACATTAGAGCATGAAATGGATGAATCTTTAGAAAATGGAGGTGAGTCCACCGGACAAGCAAAAATGAAAAGAATTGTGAAAAACGGTGGCTATTACAAACTTCCTAAATTTTTCAGAGCACATATTTATTTTATTTATAGATATTATTTCAAATTAGGATTTTTAGATGGAAAAGAAGGTAAGATATTTCATTTCTTGCAGGCATATTGGTATCGCTTTTTGGTTGATGCAAAAATGTATGAATGTGAGAAAAAAGGTATAAAAATGAAACCACAGGGAGATCTGAAGGCATAGTGTCAAGGAGGTTATAATCTTAATGACTGATGGTAAAAAGGATATATTGATTATTATGGGCAGATACCTTCCTGGATATAAGGACGGAGGACCGGTTAGATCAATTAAGAATCTGGTTGATTATTTAGGAGAAGAATATAATTTTAAAATACTTACCTGTGACAGAGATCATGGAGATGAACACCCCTATCCAAATATTAAGGTGAATAATTGGAATAAAGTAGGTAAAGCACAGGTGTTTTATGTACCACCTAAGGGCTTTAAGTTTGGTGTAATAAAAAAAATGGCATCACAAGTGGATTTGGTGTATGTTTGCGGTTGTTTTAGTGATTATTCTATAAATACATTGATATTAAATCGTTTTGGGAGGATAAAAAAGCCTGTGGTTGTTGCAGCAATGGGTCTTTTTTCTCCAAAGGGTTTTGAACGAAAGTATAAGAAGAAAAAATTATTTACTACAATTTTTAATGTATTGGGGTTCTTTAAAAAAACATATTGGTCGGCAACTTCAGAAAGTGAAAAAATAAATATACAGAAATATATTAAAACCACCTCGGAACAGATTTTTATAGCCGAAGATCTTCCTCGTGTTGTAAATAACTTTTATGATAAAAAGTCAAAAAAAATAAACGAATTGAAAGTTGTATTTCTTTCGAGAATTTCATTTGAAAAGAATTTGTTGGGTGCAATAAGAATTCTTGAACAGGTTAAAAGTAAGGTGAATTTTACAATATACGGTCCCGTGCATGAACAGGAATATTGGGAAAAATGTGAGCATGAGCTTAAAAAGTTTCCCGAAAATGTTTCGTGGTTTTATGAGGGTAATGTGGATTCCGAAAATGTTGTTGAAATATTAAGACGACATCATGTGTTTTTGTTTCCTACATTGGGCGAGAATTACGGTCATGTCATTCAGGAGGCTTTGTCGGCAGGCTGTCCGTGTATAATAAGTGATCAAACACCATGGCAGGATTTTGAACAAAAGGGCGTGGGATATGTGCTTGGTGTAGATGAGATAGAAAAATATGCTGATGCAGTAGATAGCTATGCTCTAATGAATGAAGAAGAATTTAATGAAATTTCACAAAAAGCATTGGAGTATGCAATAGAAAATAGTAATGATAAGGTTAAAAATACAGGGTATAGATTTATTTTTGAAGGGGATTTTTGGAAATGAATTTATTAAGAGTGATAAAGAAAGCCAATAAAGTATTTCATCGTTGGTGTATAAAGCAACTTGCTCATATTGATGGTAATTTGTACACAAGGCATTATACAAATCATTTAAAGAAATACGGAATGAATATCGACGGCTTCCCCCGTTATATTGCGACAACAGCAAGCTTTGACGGAAATGATTATTCTATTATTCATTTGGGAAAGGGCTGTGTAATATCAAGTGATGTTCAGTTTTTGACCCATGACTATTCGATTGCAAGAGGATTGCAGGCTATAGGCAAAAATAATCCTGATCCTTATCGAGATGAATTGTTTTTGAAGGGTATCTCCGTGGGTAAAAATAGCTTTGTGGGAGCAAGAACATTACTAATGCCGGGAACAACTATAGGTGATGATTGTATAATAGGTGCAGGCTCTGTTGTAAAAGGGCTTATTCCTGATAATTCTATTGCATTTGGTAATCCAGCAAAGTTTTATGCGAAAACTACGGAATGGGCCGAGAAAAAATATAAAGAACATGAGTATTTCATTGAGGGATAAGGACATGGGATTTTTATCATTATTAAAGAATAGGTTAAATAGATATGGCTTTTATTGTTTTGCTAATTCAATTAAAATTTGTCAGTTTGTGAAGGATCATATTTCTAATAGATTTCTTTTAAAATTAGTATATATAGTAATATCGCCTTTTTTATTGGCTATATGGGGATTGAGAGAACTGGGAGATCGAACTATTGGAATGATCAATTTGAGAATACATAGAGATGATATCAGGTTCAAGGATCAACTTTCTATAATTGCTATTGCTAAGAACGAAAGTCCTTATATTAAAGAATGGATCGAATTCCATAAAATAGTAGGAGTTTCGCGGTTTTATATATATGATAATGAAAGTAATGACCAACTTAAAGAAATTTTAGATCCTTATATTGAATCAGGAGAAGTTGTTTATCATTATTATCCAGGTAAATCGAAACAACTTTCTGCATACAATGATGCGTTAAAAGAATATAAAAATTATACTAAGTATATGGCATTCATTGATTTGGATGAATATCTTATGCCGAGTCATTATGGAAAGAAATTGCCTGATGTTATTGATTGTATTCTTTCACAAAATAAGCATGCTGCTGGTGTAGGTGTTACATGGCGTATTTTTGGTTCGTCTGGTTATATAAATAAGCCAGAAGGTCTTATTACTGAAAACTATACTAAACGAGGAATTGATTATTGTTGGCAGAATTTCCATATTAAAACGGTGTGCAATCCTCGAAAAATTAAAAGTGTTGTTAGCCCTCATTTTGTAAAGTATAAGCTTGGCTTTTGGTGTATTAATGAATTTGGTAGAAGATTGAGAGCATGGTTTCCATTAGGACAATGTTTTGACGAAATTAAAATAAATCACTATTTTTGTAAATCTAGAGAAGAAGCACTTATGAAATGGAAACGTGGATTAGCTGATAGAAACTCAAAGTATAATTGGGACAAATTTGAAGAATACGACTTGAATGATGTTCAAGACTATAGCATGATTCCGTATATTGACATATTAAAACAAAATTTAGAAAGGTAAATATATGAAGGTTTTACTATTCACAAAAATGTTTCCGAGAAATGGAAATGATAACTTTGGTTCGTATGTATATGATCAAGTAAAAGCTATGAATAATCAAGGTGTTGAAATTTATATTGTATCTCCGCATCTATATGTTCCAAAGATTTGTAGTTTAATTGGTGGAAAGTTAAAGACTTATGCTAATGCACCTCATATATATAACTATAGAGGGCTAGATATTATTTCGCCAGATTGCTTTTGGATACGAAATGTAATTCACAATCCGGAAATTAAGTATAAAGCTTTTAAGACTTCTATAAAGAGGTCATTTATTGCGGAATGCAATAAAATTAAACCTGATATAATTTATTCTCTTGATCCTACAATGGAGGGACGTTTAGCAGTTGAACTGAAAAATGAATTAAATATTCCTGTTGTGTTGATTGAACATAGTATGCGTAAATTTTATAATGATCTTTATGGTATTGGACAATATGAAAATATCTACAAGGATGTTGTAAATTCAGCAGATGCTATGATATATGTGTCTGGACAGCAAAAACATCAGTTTGAAGAGATTACGGGTAAAATTTTAAAATCATACGTAGTGTTGAATGGATTTGTTGCAGAGGATAAAAATATTGATCATAAAATACTTGATGGAGATACTGTCAAACTTATTTGTATTGGGTATCTTGAAGAAAGAAAAGGGTATCCAATTTTGTTGAAAGTTATGAAATATTTAAAAGAACGATCAAAGCATAACTATATTTTAACTATTATTGGTGATGGTATACAGCGTGATAATTATGAACACAAAGCAGTAGAGTATGGTATTGATGGTGAAGTAGTGTTTAAAGGAATAATCCCTCATAAACAAGTGTTTGAAGAACTATCAAAAAGTGATGTGTTTGTACTGCCTTCATATGGTGAAGCTCTTGGTATATCATATTTAGAAGCTATGAATTGTGGACTGCCGGTGATTGGAACTGTTAATGAGGGTATTTCTGATATTGTGAAATCAGGGGAAAATGGTCTTCTTGTAGATAAAGGAGACGTATTTGGTGTATATCAGGCAATAGAATATTTTGCTAACAACAAGGAACAAGCTAAGAAAATGGCAGAGAAAGGGAAGGACGCAGTTAAAGAACTGACTTGGGAAAAAAATGCACAAAAAATGTTGAATATTTTCAAGGATATATTAAAGGACGAGGTTAAAGAATAAAATGAATGAAAAATATTTATTTAGCTTTATTGTACCAGTATATAATACGCCAACCAAATATTTGAAAAAGTGTGTTATGTCTATTGCAAAAATAAAAAAATGTACTTATGAAATTATTCTCATAGATGATGGCTCAACTTTGGAAGAAACTTTAATTACGCTGGAAGAATATAGTCGTCATAATAATATTCAAGTGATTCATCAGGTAAACGCTGGAGTATCTGCTGCTAGAAATACAGGTTTAGATTATGCAGAAGGGCACTATATTGTTTTTGTAGATTCTGATGATTTTATAGACACCAATGTTTTTGAAAATGGTTGCTTGAAAACTATTGAACAGTATCCTGATGAATCCGTATTCATGTTTACAAATAATGATATTGATAATGATGGGAATATTATAAAAATGGGATCCAATAGTGGCAATATCGTCAAAAGTAATCATATACTTAATACTTATGCAGATGGTATTAAAATTGGAGCACAGTGTATTAGAGAATCTGTGTGGTCAAAGATCTTTACTAAGGATATAATTGGCGATAACAGATTTAATACTTGCATGAAATTTGGTGAAGATAATTTATTTGTCCTTCAAGTAACTTTGAAATTATCTGTAATCGTGTGTGGTGCTTTCTCTATGTACAATTACCGACATAACAATTTATCTGCGACAAAGCGTTATACACCGACAATTTTACAGGATAGAATGATAAATATATTAGAGATTGAGAAATTATATAAAAAGTATAGATTAGATGATGCATTTGTTGATTTTTGTTTTGATGTAATTAACCGTACCTATCTGCATCTGGTTTTACGCCTATGGGTATTTCATGAGGACAATCCTATTTCTTTTAAGAAGAAATGTGCTTTGGCACATGAAATTTTGGACAAAACATATTTTAAAGAAAAGTTAAATGGAATTGATATGAAAAGGCTTCGCAAGAAAGATAAAGTGATAATATGGCTATTAAAGAAAAATATGATATACTTGGGATACAAATTGTATGGTCTGAATAAGTCTAAATTTAGATTTAATAAGTGGTGAGCTATGAATATTGCAATAATTTCAAAGTATTATAAGAATTATAATTTCGGTGGCTTGTTGCAGGCCTATGCTTTAACAAGAGTTTTAAATGATATGGGTCATAACGCAGTGCAGATTTCATTCAAGCCAAATGAAAAGGATAAATATGGTAATAAAGAATATGCGAAAATTCTTTTTCATTTATTAGGTCGTGAACTTGTGATTCGCATGAAATCAAAAAAAATATTAGGAATAAATCAAAAAATGATTCAATTCATGTATGAGATTCCGCATACCAGAAAAGTTACAAGTTCAACAATAGGTAAGTTGAATCAAGAGTTTGATTGCTTTATTGCAGGAAGTGATCAAATTTGGAATCCGAGTTTTTCATATGATGAATATTTCTTGAAATTTGTAAATGATGATAAACTTAAAATTTCGTATGCAGCTAGTATAGGTGTTTCCTCGTTAGATGATTCTCAGGAAAAATATTTTAGAAATAATTTAAAAATATTTGATTCTGTATCGGTTCGTGAGTTTGAAGCAAAACATCTTTTAGAAAGAAATTCATGTAGAAATACTGTTGAATGGGTACTTGATCCAACGATGCTTCTCACTACAGAAAAATGGTTAGAAATTGATTGCTATGAACAGATGAATTTACCCAAAAAATACATTTTAGTGTATTCTATGTCTTTTGACAAAGAAAAAGAAAAACTAATCACTCAAGTCTCAAATAATATGGGAATTCCAATTGTTCGAATTCCATTTACTATAGCAGATTATAATAAAAGCGATCAAATATGCATGGGAGCTGGACCACGAGAATTTGCTACACTAATAAGACATGCCGAATTGATATTGACAGATTCTTTTCATGCTACTAGTTTTTCAATAATTAATCATAAAAAATTTTTTTGTATGCAGAGGGATAAAAATAATAGCATGAATTCAAGATTAGATAGTCTGTTTAGGCTTTTTGAGATTAAGCCAAGATGGATAAGTTGCATAGAAGATATTGAAAATTTAGGGATTGATATTTCATATGAACAAGTTGAAAATATTTTGAACATAAATCGAAAGAAGTCATTTCAGTTTTTGGTTAATGCACTAGATATGAAAGGAGGACACTAACAAATGCTTTTTACACAAAAAAATCAGTGTTGCGGTTGTGGTGCTTGTGTCGCAGTATGTCCTAAACAGTGTATTAAAATGAAAGAGGATAAAAACGGTTTTGTTTATCCAAATGTTGATGAACAAATTTGCATAAATTGTGGACTTTGCAATCAATCCTGTCCAATTCAAATGAATATTGAACAAAAAAGTTACATGGTAAAAGCATTCATGTCCTATAATTTGGATGATAAAAAGAGAGAAATGAGTTCTTCTGGTGGCGTATTTTTTGAACTGGCGAATAATATTATAGATGCATCTGGCGTAGTCTATGGCGTTGTAATAGACAAAGATTTGAATGTTATACATAAAAGAGCATCGTCTATAGAAGAGGTATACCCAATGCTTGGCTCTAAGTATGTTCAGAGTATTATAGGTAAAACTTATGAGCAGGTAGCACATGATTTAAAGCTTGGTCTCTGCGTGCTATTTTCAGGTACTCCATGTCAGATTGCAGGTTTGTATAGTTATTTGAATACAAAAAAAATAAGTTTACTTGATAAACTGATTACAGTTGATACAATTTGTCATGGCGTTCCCAGTCGAAAAGTAATGTGTGCTTATGTGAAGGAATTTGAAGATCAATGTGGAGAGAAAGTCAATTCAATTGCATTTCGAGATAAGTGTACAGGTTGGGAAAACTATTCTGTTACTATGCAAACAAATAATTATGAGTTTGCATGTGTTGCAAATAGTGATAATTATATGCTTGCATTTAGAAGAAATTTATCTTTACGAGATTCTTGTTATTGTTGTAGATTCAAATTAGGTAATCATATAGTTTTTGCTGATATTACATTAGGTGATTTCTGGGGAGTGGGTCGAGAATATGATGAATTTTTGAATGATGATAAAGGTGTGTCTTGGATTACTGTCCATACAGAAAAAGGTAAACATTTAATTGATTCAGTAGTAAATAATTTATATTGTAAGGAAATAAAAATTGAAATACCTCTACGTAACAATATGAGTGCAACCTTTCCAGCTACAATGAATATGAAACGAAGAGCTTTTTTTGTTGCTTTAGATAAGAGTAGTGAATTTAGTAAGGTGGTATTAAAGTATGCAGGAGAAACTGGTTTAATAGGTTTTATGAGAAGAATCAAGCGAAATATTGAAAAATGTGTAAAGAAATAGAATAGAATGTGCAGCATATATGAGAGTACTAAGATTTATTTTATTAGTTAGTGTGTGGTTACTTTGTAACAATATGTTAAAGTTTCGATGCTTTGAAAAGATAACATATTATTGAAGTATACTTGTATGAAAACCTAAAACATAAAAAACGTTATAAATAAGATTAAAACTAATAGAAAGCAAGTTTATGTTTTTTATAGAAAGGCTTTTGTTAATGAATGTATTAAAAATTTTAAATCGAAATAAATATAAAATGGATGGATCACCTATTGAAAAAGAACGAATTTCACTAGAGTGGTGGAATGTACGAAAAAACTTAGGTGATTATTTGGCATATGTTGTTTATAACTGGATGCTTGATAAGAAAAATATTAATCCAGATAAGCAAGTGAAAAAAACAGTTCATATTTTGACGATTGGTTCTGTTATTGGAATTGGGTCGTTTGATGCTGTTATTTGGGGAAGTGGTTTACATACCTTAGGTTCTATTCATGCCATTTCTCAAAGATATAAGTTTGTTAAATACGATATTCGTGCATTAAGAGGACCTATAACTGCAGCAGTAATGAAAGAATTTGGTTACTCTGTTGAAAATGTGTCTTTGGGTGATCCTGCTGTAATTCTTCCTTTTATTTATCCGAAAGAAAAATCAGAAAAAATTTATCCTTATTCGATTATTAATCACTTTACTGCTAAAACAAAAGGAGATGGTCATTATATTAATATTGAAACATATGATTATGAATTTTTTATTGATGAAATATGTAAATCTTCGTTGATTGTTTCTTCATCATTACATGGAATTATTCTTGCGGAAAGTTATGGAGTTCCTGCTATTTTTCTCAATGATGGAAGAAATAAAGAGCTTATAAAGTATTATGATTGGTATTTCAGTACGGGACGTATGAATGTTAAAATTGCTAATTCAGTTGAAGAGGCGTTGAAAATGGAACCTATGCCGTTGCCGGACTTAAAGCTAATGCGGAAAGAACTTATTGCGACTTTCCCATATGATTTGTTTGAAGTATAATTGGAGGATTTTATAGTGAATAATGTTAGCGATGAGGTTCTTTCAGGCGTTGCGTGGAAGTTTTTGGAACGAATATTAGCTCAATTAGTTACTTTTATAGTTTCTGTTGTTCTTGCACGAATGTTGACACCTGGTGATTATGGTGTAGTAGCAATTATAAATGTGTTTATTACTATTGCAAATGTATTTGTCGTTTCAGGACTAGGTAATGCTCTTATTCAAAAAAAAGATGCTGATGATATTGATTTCTCTAGCGTTTTTTATTTTAATATTGGTTTGTCTATTGTTCTATACGCAGGGATCTATATTATAGCACCTTATATTGCCGATTTTTATAAAATGCCATTATTGTGTTGGGGTTTGCGTGTTCTTGGTATTAAACTTCCTATAGCGGCGGTGAATTCTGTTCAAAATGCATTTGTTTCTCGAAAAATGATCTTTAAAAAGTTCTTCTTTGCAACGTCAATTGGTACTGTAATTTCGGCCTTAGTTGGAATCGGTTTAGCTTTCATGGGTGCTGGTGCATGGGCTTTAATTGCACAGTATCTGACGAATAGCATTATTGATACGATTGTATTGTGGTATACTGTCAGTTGGAAACCTAAATTATTGTACAACTGGGGTCGTCTGAAAGGTTTGCTTTCTTTTGGATGGAAAATATTAATTCAGAATCTTGTGATGACTAGTTATGATCAATTGAAAAGCATGATAATTGGACGTAAATATTCTAGTACAGATTTGGCGTATTATTCTAAAGGTATTCAATTCCCTTTGTTAGTTGTAGGTAACATTAATAGTGCGATTGGTTCTGTATTATTTCCTGCACTATCAACATATCAGGATGATAAAGATAAGATGCAACAAGGTGTTCGTAGATCAATTACTATTAGTGCATTCTTGGTGTTTCCTATGATGGCTGGTTTATTTGTTGTAGCTGGAGAATTTATTCCTGTTTTACTCACTAATAAATGGAATGATTGTATTCCATATTTGAGAATTGCATGTATATATATGTCAACGTATGTAATTAATGTAGCGAACTTGCAAGCAATTAATGCTTTGGGACGAAGTGATGTTACATTAAAACTTGAAATAATTAAGAAAATATCAGGCTTGCTATTGATATTAATTACTATGCAATTTGGTGTAATTTATATGGCACTTGCAGATATAGTGTTGGTTATAATAGCAACTTCTTTGAATTGTTATGAGAATTCTAAATTGTTAGGATATTCTTTGTTACAACAAATTAAGGATGTTCTTCCAACGATATTGCGTACATTAGTGATGACAGTAATAGTATATTTTAGTCGTATGATAATGATATCTATCGATATTCCAATAATATTAATGTTGGGATTAGAAATTATTATAGGCGGATTGAGTTATATATTAGTAAGTCATATAACTAAATCTAATGAATTAAAGTATATATTAAATAAAGTCAAGCGAAGTAGAGCATAATTAATAAAGTGAGATTTGTTAGATATATTTCATAATATTACATTTGTTTTAAACGTTATTTGTTAAAAATGATATCATACTATGTTTTCTATTTATAATAGACTAAAATATAAATACAGTGTAAATTTAACGAGGTTTAAAAAGAGTTAATCAGGATTTGTAGAATCAGCAAGGCATAGGATTAACGAAAGTCAAAGCTATTGAAATTATGTTTGCTCAATGAAGAAGGTAAAGAGGAACTACTGTTGATGAATGTTGAATTTAAAACAACATCAATCTTAAAACTTTTTATTACTGTATTAAAGAGTGAGTGAACTTATGTGGAATAAGATTGAATCTCACGATATTGACTCATTTGATCATAATGTTGGAAATAAGAGCATTTAGAATCATATTAGGTTTTTCAGATAAATAAAAACGTATTCATATCTTATAGGTATAAATACTAAACCATTAATGAATTTTACTAATTTGTTGTAATGTTTTCAAATTATTTACTTGTTATTCGAACTTATATTAGTGAAAAAATATTTGTTAGATAATACAAACAATGTCTTTCGGAAAAAATGAAATTTATTATTTTGATTTGTTTGAAAATATAATATTTGAGTAAAGAGACAAGTTAAGTGTGTAAATATATAAAAACCAACTGTTTGATTTGCTATTCTTATTTCAGTTATACAAAATAACATATTACTTAAAGTGGATTTTTAAGGGTTTTATTTTGTGTATAGCATTAATAAATATGAAATAATTTTTTGGAGGTAAAATCGAAATGTCAGGAAAATTACTAACAAAAAAGAGGTTATCTAATATCGAGTTATTAAAAATTATTGCTATGATTATGATAGCTTTTTGTCATGCTATTCCCTCTAATGAGGGATTAATGCCATGGTCATCCTCACCTGCAAGCGAATATTACCAGTGGGGGATGTCTTCCAAATCAATACAACATTTCATTTTATTACATATTAAGAATCTGGGTTCATTGGCAAATGTTATTTTTATTATCTGTTCTATTTGGTTTTTGTGTGAAAGCAATAAAATTAAAGCTAATAAGATAGTTGAAATGATATCCGATGCTTTCACTATTTCCGTACTGTTTTTATTTTTTACTTTTCTATTTAATGTTAGTTTAGGACCTTCATTCGCTATAAAATCATTATTTCCTATTACTTTTAACCGCTATTGGTTTGTGACATGCTATATTCTGCTTTATGCCATTCATCCTTTTTTAAATTTTGTTATTGAAAAATTAAACCAAAGGCAACATTTAATCTTAAATATAATTCTATTTCTTATTTATTCAGTAATTTGTATTGTAGTAATTGGTGCCTTTTATGCCAATTCAATAATTGATTTTATATGTTTCTACTTTTTTGTATCCTATGCAAAAAAATATATGAGTAATTTTCTTAAATCTAAAAAGGCAAATGTGAAATTGTTAATCAGTGGACTTTTAGGTTGGATTGGCACAAATACTTTGGTAAATATATTAGGATTACATTTTAGCATTTTTAACGGTAAATTATATATGCTAAATAATTTTATGAATCCGTTTTTCTTTATTATTTCATTAGCTCTTCTAAATCTATTCAGATCTCATATATATATTAATGATAAAATTAATTATCTTTCCAGCTTAACTCTAATTTTTTATTTAGTTAATACAGCTTTGTGTGATTTTATCAGAACAAATTATTATAGTTATATTTATAATAAATTTACTTTTAACCATTTGCTAATTTGGTCACTGCTATATGGAACTTGTACTTTAGTTATTTGTACTTTGATTTCAATAATTTACAATAAATTGCTACAACCAATTGCCCATAAAATAGCTGATAAGGGTTTTGCATTTGTTGTAAAAATTTATTTTAAGTTTGAAAACATTGTGCTGAAAATAAATTAGTTAGTGAAGCGAACCTCAAAGTTAGACACGTGAAATATTAATTTGCATGTGAATGAGTTTAGTATTGTACCGGGTATATAAAATAAAGTTATTATAAAGTTATTTTTAAAAACATATTGTGCTGGTGGTATAGTACAGGAGGAAAAATATGTTCACAATGTAGAGAAGATTGAATCCAAAATCTTTGCAATGTAGTGCTGGATGGGTAAGTTGAAACAAAAAATTGTTAATTGAAATATTAGTATTTCGTAAGCTCCCAATACTCTCATCCTACCAAACTCCGGATAAGTCCGTCGAAATCATTGAATCGGATTTACGGTGTCCGAAGGGTGTTGTAAATAATGCTTAATGTTATTATCGGATAGAAAAGGTGCATAAATATAGCAGTAGCATGATTCTTTGGTGATGCCCCATTTTTGTTTGTCAATTTTATACAACTTTCTTGTATTATTCCCGAATAATAATCGCCCCTGTCGGGTTTACCGGCAAGGGCGTGATTTGTGAATGTGTGCATATCTGATGATTCTTATGTTATGCTGTCAATAGTAATTTTTTTGTAAATATCAGAATAGGTTACTTCCATTTCATCTGTGGTGTTCTGATATAATTCCTGGAATCTCGGTGTGTCGTATTCTGAAACAAGAGTGCTGTAGTTTTCATCAACGTAATCTAAATCAACAGGTAAACGCTTGATGATGAACCAACCGTATGATTCGTTCTCCACAAGTCCGCTTATCTCATTTTCTTTTAATTTGAATGAAGCGTCCATGAATTCCTGGACAAGTTTTGAGTTTTTGTTGACATAATATCCTTCAGGATTTGATTCCATTCCCGAATCCCAACCGTATTGCTTAATGAGCTTTTCAAAATATTCTCCGCTCTTTGCTTTTTCGAGAACTTCTTCAGCAAGTTTTTTTGCTTTAGCTTTTGCTTTGGCCTGCTCGTCCTCTGAAAGGGAAGAATATGCGTTCTTCTTTGAAGTCAGCTTTTCTGATAACGACGCACTGTCATAAGCGTCTAAAGCGGATGCGTCGGTTATTTCTGCCTGGCATTCGTATGGAATAAGAATGTGAATTACTCTTGAATATTCATCATTGTCCTGTACAACTTTTTTGAAGTCTTCTTTTGATGTTACATACTTTCCGTCGTCTCCGAATAACTTGTCATAGTATTGTGCATGAGTAAGCATTTTCTTGTAAAACTCTTCTGTCATGTAACTGCTTTTCAGAGCCTTTTTATACTCTTCTTCGGAATCGAATTGTGATTTTGCAGTCTCAAAATTCTTTTCAATCGCTTCTTGGTCTTCGTCAGTAAGGGTGATTTTGTTTTCTTTTGCCAGCTTCGGAGCAACGTATTCCTGCTTTATGGTGGTGACAACATCACTTAATAAAGCGTCGAATGCACCCTCCTGCTCCTTGATACTGTCAAGTGTTATTCCGTATTGTGCATAATTGTTTAATGTGTAGTAGTAAAAATATCTGAATGTGTCAAAATCAATATCGTTTCCGTCAACAGTGCAGATAACTAAATCTTTTGTGTCAACTTTCTTGCCGTCAATGGTAAGAGACGGATCCGGAGC